>JBDKSF010000024.1 GCA_039680785.1 Candidatus Cloacimonas sp. | reverse complement strand
CGAAGCAGCCGTAAGCCAGGTGGGTAAGGGGGGTTTTTGGTAACGAGGTTCACCATTAAGAGTGGTAAGTAAATATTCGTTATTCTGCACCATTTCACGGGCAGATATGAAGTTACGGGCTTCCATGATATTTACTTCGATTTTGTTCAAGCCGGAGAACAAAATCAAGCCTGTAACGACGAACAAAATTATCTCATGCTTGAAATGAAGTAGCCTGTGTATCATATTTTTTAGCTTTTGGATGCAAAAGTATGTATATTTTGCAGAAGATTAATATTCGAAAGTTTGTTTAATAAATAAAACATGTGAAAAAAATGAGAAAGCCTGCAAATCATATAATTTGCAGGCTTTTGTTTTGGGAAGAATCCCATTTTGTCGGGGTACTCCGACTCGAACGGAGGACCCCCTGCTCCCAAAGCAGGTGCGCTAGCCAACTGCGCCACACCCCGAAAAATAAGAACGGCCCTTTCTTAAAAGGGATGACAAAGATATAGAGGAATAATTAATATGCAAAAAAAATTGTATTTGATTGTCCATTTACCATCCGTCTTAGCTTCCTGCCTATCAATAATTTCTTTCTCTAATTACAATTATGCTCACTGGTTAAGCATTTCTTGTATCCTTGCGGGCAGTAAGTTCCCCTTCAATCACTCTCTGTTGAGAAAGAATTGTCTCTGCCTGGGTTTGAATAAGTTTGAAAATATCAACAGGAAGAGTCATATATTCTATAGCCATATCGGTCAAAATTCTCGGCTGATCATTTTTGTGCGGGACAATCTCTTCTTCTTTCAACAACATCTTTCCCTCCCCCATTCTTAACCACACTGGATTCAACTCCGGAAATGTTAGAACGACCTTCTGTAATATATTATCGCTGATAGACCTTCTAATATTGTTCACATACCCATTTGACAGGCCACACTGTTTTTCGAAAGCAGCCTGGCTCATTTTTTTATATTCCAAGAAAACCTTAATTCGTTCTTTTACAGACATATGCAAATATTTTAAAAAGTATTACAGAAATTAGCTCTAATATTTTTTGCAATTACAGAACAATACTCTATATTGCATATAACTAACATATGTAACATGTCAACAAATATAACAAATATATCAAGAGTTGTACCTCCTCCTCATGGTTATATAAATGAAATAGCAAAAATACTTGGATGCCATAGAGTTACTGTAAGCAATGCTTTAAAGAAGAACGCCAAAGGAATATTGGCCGAACAAGCAAGACAGATCTACAAAATAAAATACGGAATGGATAGCAAAGAGTTTCTGTTTCAAAACGAGGAGAAAGAAAAGCGAGTTGCAGAATTAATTATGGCAAAAGAACACGCCGAAGAGAGTAACCGTTTGAAAACAGCTTTTCTTGCCAACATGAGCCACGAAATACGGACTCCCATGAATGGTATTCTGGGTTTTACCGAACTTATGAAAAACCCGAAGCTGACAGCAGAAGAACAGCAAAAGTATATTAGCATTATAGAGAAAAGTGGTGTTCGCATGCTCAATATAGTTAACGATATCATTAGTATCTCAAAACTAGAATCGGGACAAATGGAAATTTGTATTTCTGAAACTAATATAAACGAGCAGACCGAATACATATTCACCTTCTTCAAGCCGGAGGCAGAACAAAAAGGGATAAAGATTTTCTTAAAAAACTCATTATCGGCACAGCAGGCCACAATTAAAACAGACCGCGAAAAATTCTATGCCATCCTCACTAACCTTGTCAAAAATGCTATTAAATACAGCGATAAAGGTTCAATCAGATTGGGATATGAGAAAAAAGGCAAATACCTTGAATTTTTTGTAAAAGATACTGGCATTGGCATTCCTAAAGACATGCAAAAAGCTGTTTTTAACCGTTTTATCCAGGCCGACAGTGGCGATAAAAGAGCTTTTCAGGGAGCCGGATTGGGATTATCCATTTCGAAAGCTTATGTGGAAATGTTAGGTGGCGAAATCCGGGTAGAAAGCGAAGAGGGGAAAGGCTCAATATTTTATTTTACCATTCCATATAACAAGGACCCTGAGGAAAAAGTAGTTGTTGAAAATATTGTTCCGGCTGATGAAACTGAGAATCATGTTAAAAGCTTGAAAATATTAATTGCCGACGACGACGAAATATCGGAAATGCTAATTACAAGAGCAATCAAAATA
>JBDKSF010000023.1 GCA_039680785.1 Candidatus Cloacimonas sp. | reverse complement strand
GAATTTTTCCGCTTGACAGAAAAGATGATTTTATACACAATGATATAAGAGGATTAATTTATGGCAAAAAAACACTCTGCAATAGTGCAAGAACTTGATCTGGATAAAGTTGAGGGTTATACGATTGCTCAAAAGAAGTATTATACTTCATTAGGTTGCAAACCCTATCTGGCTGAAAATGGAAAAGTAAAATGGCTTAGACCAGACCAGCATTCCTTAAGGATAAATGCTAATTTAAAAAAGCATAATGCAAAACGGTTATTTTCGCACAGAACAGTTCAATACACTCATAAGCACAGACATAGACCCAGTTTTATAAAATTTATCAAACGAAATTGGTTTTTTACTCTTTTATTCATCATCATTCTATTAGCTGTAATATATTTATTGCTTAATCCTCAAATCATATTTTAGGAGAGAAGACATACTTGAAGATATTATTGGTAAACGACGATGGCATATTTGCTCCCGGAATTAGAGCACTGGCTAAAGAAATGAAAGCGGCGGGACATCAGATAACAATTGTAGCCCCAGATTGTGAACGCAGCGCTGCTTCACATTCTTTAAGCATCAGAAAAAAACTGAAAGTGAATAAAATAGCGGAAAATGAATATGCCGTAAGTGGCACGCCGGTTGATTGTTCCGTTATCGCTTTGCAAAAAATACTTACCGAACCGATGGATTTGATTATTTCTGGAATCAATGCTGGACAAAATATGGGAGAAGATGTTTTATATTCAGGAACAGTGGGTGCGGCTATGGAAGCCGCTCTTTTGGGTAATAGAACTATTGCCGTTTCCATTAATTCTTATCATAACCAGAAATTTGAAGTGGCTGCTTTCTGGATAAGGAAGATGCTGGATATGGGCATAGCTGATTTGGCAGAACCCTTTGGTGTTTTAAATATCAATATACCCAATCTTCCTATAGACGCAATCAAAGGTATTCGTTTAACTCGCACGGGTCATCGTAAGTATTATAATTTCGTGAAGATTTTGGAAGAAAAAGACGATAGTTTTACTTATGAAGTGGGAGGTGATATTCCTGTTTGGGACAATGAATCCGGAACCGATGCAGAAGCAGTTTCCAATGGTTATATTTCGCTTACTCCTTTGGGTTTTGAACTTACCAAAGGCGAAAGTTTCCCCCGCATATTAAATTGGCTGGAAACAAATAACTTGTTACAGTTAGAGACCTGAAAATGCGTTTTGAAGATCAACGGCAACTATTGGTAAATGAACTGAAATTGGCAGGCATTACTTCTTCAGCCATTTTATCCTCGTTCGCCAAAGTTCCCAGAGAGGATTATGTTCTAACTGATTGTCGCGAATATGCTTATCAAAATCGTCCCTTACCCATCAAAGACGGGCAAACCATATCTCAGCCCTTAATGATAGCTATTATGTTACAATTGCTTGATTTACAACCCACCGACATTGTTTTGGAGATTGGAACTGGAAGTGGATATCAAAGCGCCTTGCTTGCCGAAATTGTGAAAGAGGTCTGTTCAGTGGAACGATTGGAAACACTTTCTTTAAATGCTCAAAAGATTTTACGCAATGCCGGCTACAAAAATATATATTTTAGAATTGGAGACGGACATAATGGCTGGGAAAAAGCATATCCGCCTTATAAGGAATTTAACAAAATAATTGTTTCTGCCGCCGCGGAAGAAGTTCCCCCTCGCCTAATCGAACAATTGGCAATAGGTGGAAAATTGGCAATTCCCATCGGTAAATCCGGTTACCAAGTTCTGCATATCATCAATAAAACCAATGATGGAATAGAAATAGCTGAGGCAGGTGGCTGTTCCTTCGTTCCTCTTGTTTATGATAATAACACTTTGAGGTAAAAGATGTTAAAAGATATTTTCGCCTGGTTGAAAGAAGTCCTGAAAAAACCTGATAAATATGCGGATTTGAAAAATTTTCCTGTCCTAAGCGAGCTGAATTCGTTTGAACTCTATTTACTAAATAACTTTTTACACAAACGCACTTTCGCAGAGGGAGAAGTCCTTTACGAAAAGGGACATCCTTTGGAAGTAGTTTATTTCATTCTTTCCGGAAAGATTGAAGCCAACGGTTCCATCTATCCTGCGGGGCATAATATTATTGGAGCGAACCAGGTTTTGGGCATTATTGATATGTTCAATGAAGAAACTCGTAGCTGTTCTGCCAAAGCCATTACGACTACTTCCGTTTATGCTATCTCGCGTTTTGACTTGATGGAATTGATAAAGCAGAATCCGCATTTAGGCATAAAGCTATATACGGCATTTTGTAAAATGCTTAGTAACTACATTTTTAAAATTACGGCAAAACAGGAAACAGCAGATTAATGAACTGGACAAGGTTGGTCTTTTATACTCTCTTATCTGCACTTCTCATTTTGGGTTTGTTTTTTTACCATTCCATCATTTATTACCTCGTCTATGCTCTTATTTTTTCTTATATTCTTGATCCTTTTGTCGGCTGGTTTGAGCGAAAACACTTTCCCCGCTGGCTGGCTGTAATTACAATTTATCTTATTATCGCGGGAGTGATTGCTTGGTTCACTTCGCGTTTAGTTCCAGCTTTAATTCAGCAAGGCAATAATCTGTTTAATATTTTGGCAAGCGGAGAACAGCTAACTGGAAGATATATGGTAACATTACCTTTCGTTAGCAATATTTACGATTTTCTGGCAGAGCTGGATACCAAAATTCCCGGCTTAAGCATAGCCCCAAAATTTGTGGAATTGTTAGATCAGACCAATGCTTTTCTGGCAAAAATCCCCAAGTTGTTGATAGATAATTACAAAAAGATCTTTTCCACTATTTCCGTCATTATTACGGTTCCCTTGATCAGCTTCTTTTTATTGAAGGATAAATACAAGCTTCGCAAAAGCATCATCGGTATGTTCCACAATCGCTATTTTGAACTTTGTATTATTATGATGAGGAAAATTGACAGCACAGTAGGCAACTTCTTACGCGCTATCTTATTTGAAATTATAGCGGTTGGCATTTTGGCATCTACTGCTTTAACCATAGTGGGTGTTCCAAATTCCGTCTTAATTGGAGCCACAGCTGGAGTAGCCAATATAATACCCTATTTTGGACCTTTTTTGGGAGGAGCTTTGGCTGTAGTAACTGTTTTAATCAATGGAGGTTCAATACTCTTTGCCCTTTATGTAATATTGGCGATGTATATCGTTCAATTGATAGATAATAATATCGTTTACCCTGTAGTTGTAGGAGGAACAATAAATATGCATCCGCTTTTAGTTCTTCTTACTTTAATTGCCGGGGGTTGGTATGGAGGCATTTTTTGGATGCTGATATCAGTCCCTCTTGTGTATATGACATACAACTTGGTTAAGGTCTTGTATAATAATCTGAAGAACTTTCAAATAATCTAAAAGAGGTAAAGGTGAGCTTACTGGATAAATGTTATAAATTTACGGATGCCCGCAAAATTATGGCTATGGGCTTTTATCCATATTTCAGAGAAATAACTTCCGAGCAGGATACAGAAGTAATCTGCAACGGGAAAAAGATGTTGATGATGGGTTCCAACAGCTATTTGGGACTAACAAATCATCCACGCGTAAAAGAAGCAGCCATTAATGCCATCCAAAAATATGGCAGTGGTTGCGCTGGCAGTCGTTTTCTAAACGGAACTCTTGATATTCACATAGAGCTGGAAAACGAATTGGCAAAATTTGTCGGCAAAGAAGCTGCCATTTGTTATCCTACTGGTTATCAGGCAAATGTGGGTTGTATTTCAACTATGGTTGGTAAAAACGACTTTGTGATCACCGATAAATACGATCATGCATCTATTATAGACGGTGCTTTACTGGCAGAAGGA
>JBDKSF010000022.1 GCA_039680785.1 Candidatus Cloacimonas sp. | reverse complement strand
TCTGAGGCATTTTGAAGGCATCGTAGTAAATTGTGGAAGGGTGGTCGGGAAAAATATAGACGACCTTGTTCAGGTTATTGAAATGGATAGTACTTACGGTTCCATTCATAAATTTCTGTATGGAATTGTAGGTAAAAAAGCGGAAATAAAAGTTCTGGATGCGGAAGAGCCATTATTGGAAATTGAAGGAATACCAGTGAAAATATTGAAAACCGTGCGTGACCCAAAAGATATCAACTGGCTGAATGAAGGTGTTAGAACTGTTGTCGATTGCACTGGTAATTTTCTGGATCCTTCTTTGCGAACGGATTCGGGAAAACCCTGCTTAAGAGGTCATTTAGATGCTGGAGCTCTAAAAGTTATCTGTAGCGCTCCCTTCAAAATGAAATCTGGAAATTCTCTTCCCGACGATGCTAAAACAATGATTTATGGCATCAATCATTTGGATTTTGATCCCGGCAAACATAATGTCCTTTCGGCTGCATCTTGCACAACAACCGGTTTGGCACATATGTTGAAACCACTGCTGGAAAATCAAATAACGGCGCGTATATTAACTGCTTCAATGAGTACCATCCATTCTGCCACAAACACTCAATCCATTCTGGATAGCGTTCCCAAAACGGATGCCACGGATTTAAGAAAATCCAGAAGTGTTCTGAATAATATAATTCTTTCCACAACCGGCGTTACAAAAGCCCTGGAACAGGTTATGCCCAATATTAGAAATATTGGCTTTATGGCAGATAGCGTTCGTATTCCTACCACTACGGTTTCTCTCATCAATTTAAATATAACATTTCATACGGAACTGGATGAACTGGGTGAGCCGCTTGTGAATAGGAAATTGATTAATGATGTTTATGCCCAGGCAGCAGAAGGCGCACAAAAAGACCTGCTGGTAATAAGTGACAGACAAAATGTATCTGCAGATATGATTGGAACGATGGCGGCTGTGGTTATCGAAGCTCATGAAACTCATACCAGAACAGGTTTTGTAACTATCCCAGTATCAACTTTGCTGGCTCAGGGCGTAAATACGGATAAAGTTTTGGAATTGCCGGTTACGCATGCAAAAATCTTCGGTTGGTATGATAACGAGCTTGGTTCGTATGTAAATTGCCTTTCACGCTTAACCAATTATATCGAGGAACATACTATCTAAAACAGTTAGTGGAAACAGCAAAAAAAGTGCTCTCAGTTAATGCCCGCCAAACAAATTGAGGGAAGCGGCATAAACTGAATATTCTCTTTGGGAGAAAGGTTTTGGAGCTATGAGAATTAGGAGTGCGTAAAAATCGGTGCTTGACTTAATTCCCCTTTCCCAAAAAAGGGTTCAGCAAGGAAACAATTAGATGAAACATAGCAAAATAGATATACTGGAAAAAACATCCGTTCCATATTCTATAATGTATCTTGCGTTACCCAGTATGCTTAGTATGCTGGTTAACATATTATATAATTTGACGGATACTTTTTTTATTGGTAAATTAAACGACCCATTTAAGGTTGCAGGGGTCTCTTTGGCTCTGCCTTATTATAATATGCTGATGGCAATTGCAGGTATTTTTGCCAATGGCGGAGCCAGCTATTTATCTCGTCTGTTAGGGAAAAGAGATATAAACACTGCCAGAGAAACTACAACTACTGCCATTTTTACAATTGGCGTCCTTTCTATTTTTGTGGCTGCTTTGGGGATTCTTTTTATCCCTACTTATCTTGCTCTTTCAGGAGCAAGCGATTTATCCGCTCTTCCCGCCAAACAATATCTGGTGGCTATTTTTATCGGTAGCCCAATAATTATGATTAAGTTTACGATGATTCAATTGTTGAGAGCCGAAGGAGCTGCCAAAGAAGCAATGATGGGTTTGTTTATTGGCACGGGAGCAAATATTGTTTTGGATCCGTTATTTATTTTCGGTTTCCATCAAGGTGTTACGGGAGCAGCAGTGGCAACCGTTATTGGACAAGGATTGGGCTTACTTTATTATAGTATTTATTATCTTAGGAAAAAGAGTATGGTAGGTCCCAGTTTGCGATTTTTGCATCCACGCTGGTCTTGTTATAAAGAAATATTTGCCATTGGCATTCCTTCTTCGCTCAGCCAAGTTATGATGAGCATTGGCAATGCGATAAGTTTTAAACTGGCTTCTGTATATTCGGATCATACAGTTGCTGCTTTGGGTGTGGTATCCAGGGTTTTTTCCATTGCCATTTTTTCGTTCATTGGTTTGTCCATTGGAGTTCAGCCGCTTATTGGCTATAACTATGGAGCGCAAAATTACACTCGGATGAAACAAGTTATCAAAACGGCAAATTTAATCTGTCTGGGGATGGCTGCAATCTTTACTTTATTATTTGCCCTTTTCCCAGGAGGACTAATTGC
This sequence comes from Candidatus Cloacimonas sp., assembly GCA_039680785.1. Classification (NCBI taxonomy): domain Bacteria; kingdom Pseudomonadati; phylum Candidatus Cloacimonadota; class Cloacimonadia (SeqCode); order Cloacimonadales (SeqCode); family Cloacimonadaceae (SeqCode); genus Cloacimonas (SeqCode); species Cloacimonas sp. (SeqCode). The sequence continues at coordinate 13,434 of JBDKSF010000022.1, read as the reverse complement.
CATATTTATCAAGGATAGAACCATTATGGAAATTGGCAAAGGGATACTTGACGCTTATGTATTCGCCATTCCTTTTGCTGGATTGGGGATGATTTTGATGGCTGCCTTACAAGCAATGGGAAAAGCATTGCCTGCTTTTATCGTTTCGTTATCCCGTCAGGGAATTGTTTATATCCCAATGCTTTTTTTGCTGAATCATCTTTTCAGTTTCAGCGGTTTGATTTTTGCTTTGCCGATAGCTGATTTCATCACTACAATCGTTTCATTCCTGTTTGTGTATCATATCACGAAGCGTCTGAAACTTCCGCTTGACACAAAAACCTCTTTATAAATAAGGGCTTAAGTAATAATAATAAAAAATAGAAGGGAGGAAAAATGTCCACGAACTTGATCTACGGCAGCATTAGTAGTAGTGAAGCAATGGAATTGGAAAAAAAATACGGAGCGCATAATTATCATCCGCTGCCCGTTGTAATTGCTAAAGGTGAAGGAGTTTATGTTTGGGACCCGGAAGGAAATCGTTATTATGACTTTCTTTCAGCATATTCTGCTGTAAATCAGGGTCACTGTCATCCTGCCATCATCCAAGCATTGATTGAACAGGCAAAAGAACTTACTATAACCTCGCGCGCCTTTTACAATAATAAATTGGGAGAATATGAAAAGTATATAACCGAATATTTCGGTTATGATATGGTTTTACCAATGAATTCAGGCGCTGAGGCAGTTGAGACGGCTATGAAACTTGCCCGCAAATGGGCATATAATGTGAAAGGAGTTACTCCCAACGCAGCTGTTCTCATTTTTGCCGAGAACAATTTTCATGGCAGAACGATCACGATTATCTCTGCCTCAAACGATCCCGATGCCTTTGAAGGTTACGGTCCTTTTACCCCTGGGATTGTCCGGATTCCTTATGATGACGCCAGTGCTTTAAAGGATTATTTGGAAAAGAACGGTAAAAATGTTGCTGCCTTCATCGTAGAGCCCATTCAGGGTGAAGCAGGTGTGGTAGTTCCCCAAGATGGTTATTTAAAGGATTGTTATAACCTGTGCAAAGAACATAATGTGCTGTTTATAGCGGATGAAATTCAAAGCGGATTAGCCAGAACCGGAAAGCTGCTTGCTTGCGATTACGATAATGTGCGTCCGGATGTGTTAATTTTAGGTAAAGCTCTATCGGGTGGTGTATTACCTATTTCAGCAGTTTTGGCAGATAAGGATATTATGCTGCAAATTAAACCGGGAGAACATGGCTCAACTTATGGCGGTTTTCCACTTGCATGTGCTGTTGCGGTTGCTTCGCTAAAAGTAATTAAAGACGAAAAACTATCTGAGCGTGCTTTTGAATTGGGTGAATATTTCCGTGCCGAATTGCGTAAAATTGATAACCCAATGCTAAAACTGATTAGAGGCAAAGGGCTGCTAAATGCTATTGTGATAGAGCCCAAAAACGGCTATGAAGCATGGGATGTATGTTTGAAATTAAAAGAAAAAGGACTGCTTTGTAAACCGACTCATCGTCATATTATTCGTTTGGCTCCGCCTTTGGTAATTACCAAAGAACAGCTAAATGAGTGTATTCAGATTCTTAAAACAGTGTTTGACGAAATGAATATGGAAACAGGGCAATAATATATTAGGGGGTGGTTTTCCACCCCTTTCTTTTATAGAATGAGTGTTTCAGCCAATTTCAAGAGTGGTTTTGTAGCCATCATCGGAAAACCCAATACAGGTAAATCAACTTTAATGAACTGCATTTTGGGCGAGAAAATATCTATCATATCTCCCAAACCGCAGACCACTCGTTATGCCATTAAAGGTATCTGGAATACAGCAGAGCAGCAAATAATTTTTGTGGATACCCCCGGTTATTTGAAACCGCGCTATGAGCTTCAAGAAAAAATGCTGAAAATATGGCAGAACAGTTTAAAAGAGGTGGATTTACTTCTTTTTTTGGCTCCTATTGACAGTTTTCCAACTGATTATGACAAGGAAGTGTTGGAGCAGCTAAAGTTATTGAAGAATCCCCAAATTGCCGTCTTTAATAAATTGGATCTGAACCCTGAAGTAAACAGGGAGGAACTGAAACAATATCTGCCTTCATCCATCAATGAGGTCTTATTTGTTTCCGCCAAAACGGGAGAAAACATACCACAATTGTTGGAAGCGATTACTTATTATATTCCTTTTCACGAACCCTATTATGAAGAAGATATGCTTTCCGATTTGCCGATGCGTTTTTTTGCCAAAGAAATTATTCGTGAGGCAATTTTCAACTTTTATGAGGAAGAAATTCCTTATTCATCGGCAGTGCTTATTGAACGCTTTCAAGAAACCCCTGAAGTAGTCATTATTGATGCCGTGATTTGGTTGGAACGCAATAGTCAGAAGCCCATAATTATCGGCAAGAATGGCTTGGGCTTAAAAAAAATAAGAGAATATGCGGAAAGAGAACTCACACGCTTTATGCAAATACCTGTTCAAGTGCATTTGTTTGTTAAAATTAAGCCCAATTGGCGCAAACAAAATTCTGCCTTAAAAGAACTTGGCTTTTAGTATAGCCATAGCTTGCCAAGCTCTGACTATAGATTTATTTCTACCCAAACTCCTAAACTGAAAACAGAGGTTCCGTCCTCGGTTTTTTTATCGGAATTTATTTCATAGCTGCTGGTTAGTCCTCCGCGGATATTGGCATCAAACTGATATGATGCCTGAGGTGAAATGGCAACACGACTTGTATTTCTATCAACTTGAGTAGTGGTGCTGCCTTTGGTTTTGTCATAATTATTTTCGTAAGTTATTCCCAAAGAGGAAGTCAATTCGTTCTTAATATGGATTTTCTTATTAGAGAAAGGAACGGAAAAACCACGCGCGGCTCTAAAACTATAGGATATATTTCCATTTAAGGACTGGGTATCGCTGGTTTTTAATATCTCGTAAGTATCCATATCTGTTATATTTTTGGTTTGGCTTACGGAAAAGCTTAGATTGGTGGAGACCACTTTTAAGATGTTTCCAGTAAAGCCCAGTAAAGGATTCAGGGCAGTAGTATATGTTTCTTGTTTGGGTTTTACCCAATCCAGATTACCATTTTGGCGAACTGTATATTGAAAACCAGTATTTATCCGTGAGCCAGTAATATATTTATCCAATCCCACCAAAGTTTCCATATCCGATAAGGATAAAGTGATATCAGGGAAAGTATAACCGATGGTTTGATTACTGGCGCTGGCATATCTGCGATTGGAAGTGAGCGAAAAGTTTATTACGCTATCCACTCTGCGTGAAAAAGTTATACCGCTCCCCAAAGTGAGTGTATTATCGTTGGAAACGGCTTCCAAAGAATCATAGGGAACGCTATGGGGAAGACCTATCTGAAAAGTGAATGGGAAAGTATCTGTTTTACGAGCGTAATTCATCAGATAAGAGTTTTGATAGGAAGCATTGATATTTTTTATGTGAGAAAGAGCGCTTACACAAGTGAGCAAGGGATTAAACCCTGCGCTTTTTGTTTCTGCAGATTCTTTTTCACCTGGTTCTTTCTGGTTTTCTTCTTTCTTTTCTTCGCCTTCAATTGTCTCGGTTCCTTCCAATAATTTTTTCAATTCTTCATCTGAAAGTTCGGAAAGTTTGCCTTCTTCCTTCAAACGGATGATTTCTTCTCGGCGTTTTTGAATTTCATCTTCATTGGGTTTGGCTTCTTCCTTAGGTAATTCCGGCTCAGGTAGTTGTCCTTCTTTGGGGATATCTTCAGGGGGAGGTAATTTTTCTTTATCAAATTCTTCTTGCTTGATATCTTCGGGAAGTAAACTTTCTTTCTTGCCGTGCTTGCCATTCTCTTTATCTTTGGGAGGTGGGTTTTGTTCATCTTTATCTTGGGGTGGCAAATTATCAGCAGGTGGTTTATATCCCAGTTTTGATGCCCATCCGCTTAGCAGGGAAGAATTCATCAAAGTTAAATTGAGGCGGATGGAACGATTTGTATTACCATCTCTTTGATATGTATCAACCGCTTGTCCATCAATATATTGAGTGTATTTTCTTTGGGTGTCGGTATATCTTGCGGAAGTGGCAGAAGTAAAATTAAAAATTTGCGGTAAATAGACAGGGTTGTAATTTAGCCCCAAATCCTGCACATACTCTGTTTGTTTACCAATATTTACATCGTAAAGATAGTCCTTTTGCTTCAGGTCTCGTTTAGTATTTAGACGAGCCGTGGCGGTTAAATCACTTAGTAAATTCCAGGAAATGTTATTATCGGTCGTAAAAGTTCTGGTGTCCGTGGTCTGACTGCGTTTATTCCAAACTAAACTATCTACGGTTGTTACTCTATCCCAACTTTTGGGTTCATTACTGTTGAAAGTAAAGCTATTGCTGAAAGTACTGGGAAAGTAGCCAAAGCGATAATTGCGGAACAATTGGAAACTGGTTATATTGGCAGGAACATTTAAATTATAATTCAAAGTTCCTCTATATGCCAAGAGTGTATCTATAGCCGTGGAAGTATTATTATAAGAGCTTTCTATTCTACCGCTTAGAGAGGTCTTGTAAATTGTGTATTGTAAGAATTTGCTTTGTGGTGCTTGCTTTTGGCTGAAACCAAAATCAGCGCTATAGGCAAGGTGTTCCGTTTTTTCCAGGTCTTTTAGTATCGGATCGGAAATATTGGCTCTTAACAGGTCTGAATTAGCTCTAAAACGCGGAAGACCCAAAGAATAATTTCTATTCAAGGAAATGGGTATATCCAGATACCAGGAATTAGGAAAGAGCTTATTGACAAAGATTTTTTGCGTGATATTAAGCGACTGAGTACTGGTGAAAGAATTACTGCGCCCGCGTTGGATGGTAGTATTAAAATTCTCGCTTTTATCCTCAAAATCTACATTTAGCATAGCGACATCGGCAAAAGTTCCACTCACGCTAAGGCGTCTGGCAATTCCTGCATCTTCATAAGGATCGGCAACCCGAATATCGTCAAAGTAGATTGTTCCGCTAAATTCTTTTATTTCACTTTGGTTTTGGTAGTAGTAAGTTCCGGGAACATAAACCCCCAAATACAGATCACGAATGTTAATCAAACTTGGAGTGCCCCGATAATATGTCCCTAAAGATCCATCATCTCCATTTTCGATATGAACCAGGGAATCGGCATCTGCATTAGGATTTTGTTCTTTCAAAGAAATTAAATCCTGCAAGTTATATTCCAGCTGAATCCAATCCTGAGCATTCATTTTTGCATTATAAGGACGAACCGGTACTCTTTGACGAACTTGATAATAGTTCAAAGAATCAGCTCCGATGCGGAAAATAATATACAGAGAATCCAATTTGGTTACTGAACCCTGAGCCGTCTCAGGATACACCCAAAAACGAATTTTATCGTAGGAGAGCAAATTCTGAGAATCCAGCATTTTTTGCCTTAGCAAACACATTTGATCTCGCTGGAGATGATTTACTTCCAAAGTTAACGCTGATTCTGCCGATTCACGTTTTTCTTCCATATACCAAGTTCCAGCAGGAGAAGTATAATGAGAAAAATTCTTTTGATTTGATACAATTCCGGAGATGAAGCTGGTATTTTTTGCCGTGAGGATGGCGGAATCGATCAGAGGATTATAATATTGAATATAGCTGTTGGGGGGAGGAGCATTACCATATTTAAATTGGCGCACATAATTATCCTGCCATTTATTACCCACAACGGAAATATCTGCTATACGGACTTTTACATCCATTGAGCAATCGGTATCTATCCAGATACGCGCAAAAGAAATCTTTTGCAGAGTGGGCTGAATATTTGTTCCGGAACTATTTACCAATTGATAATATTGTTCATCGTTCAGCGGAATGCGAAACATTTGCCATTGATTAAAGGAATCCACAATCAACGCAGAATCAGGATTTGTAAGCGAGAAGGAATAGCTTATATATCTATCCAAGGAATTTAAAACCCCATTTCCATCCAGGTCTTCGGTATCCAAAATTCTGTTTTCTTCTGTTCCGTTAACGCCAGAATAGTCATTTCCGCTGGATGGATAAGCAATGTCATTGGGATCATTGCCCGGATCATTTTGAGCAATGCCATCCAGACCAATATCTTCACTTATGGTTAAAACGCCGTCCCGATTTGCATCTTCACTATTCAGAACACCATAACCGCCATATTCAGTATAAAAATCCTCGTTCAGATCACCCAAATCTATGTGCATTGTAACATTTGGGTAAATACTCGTGTTGGGATTTATCGGTTCCAGTTTGGCATAAATTTCCAAGTATTTTTTTTGGGAAAAATCCAGCTCATTGCCAAGGTATTTCATTACTCCAGCCCAGCTCTGTGTATAAGAACCGGGAACTTGAACCGGATTGGGTTTGGCAATCATTGTTAGCACTGTTACATATTCATCTTTTTCTTGTTCCGTTAAAGTGTTTTCCGCTTCGATATCACGCCTTTTCACATCTTTAGGATTAAACCAATTGATGCGTCCTTTGGCATAAGAAGTTCCGAATGGCTTGCTTCCCAAAGACCAAGTGTTATAAGTTACGCCCAAAGGATAGGAATCCATAATTGATTCCATATCATCAATGTATGCCTCTTTTTTCTTACCGCTGGGATCTCCATAAATATTAGGCAGGGTAAACGCAAGTTCACCGGACATCGAAACTTGAGAAGGAGCCGTAGTATTTAGCAAGGGTAAAGCATCAATCCAGCGCGTTATAAATTCTGGTTTGAAAGTTAATTCCCCATCCACATCTCCCATAATCATTTCAATGTTTTCATTGCCTATGCGGGGTCGTTTATCAGCAACATTTTCACTGCGGTAGATAAGCGTTCCTCCCAATTTCGTATAATCGTTCATTTGCCAGTTTGCTCTTATTCCGGCAAGGTTTTTTTGTGCCACGCTAAAGAGGGTGCGGGATTCAAATTCAATTTCAATTTTGGCATCGGGATCTTTTCCGGCGGCTGTTAAAAAAGTAATGCGTCCATAATCGTAATCTACTATATAATCAACATTTTCGCGTTGTTCGGTGCCATTAACTTTTACTCGCACGCTACCTTTCAGCACACCCATCGAAGAAAGTTCAATTGCTTCGCGTCCAATTTTGCCTTTGATGTTAATGAAAATGCTGGTGGAGTCCTGATAAGAATATTCATCTTCATTTTCTTTACGATAGATGATACCATCTCCCAGACCTTTCATCGGTTCAATGAAAGGGACGATAATCCAGCCATTGGTAAGGTTCACGGTTACATCATCGCCGTTTATAAGTCCATCCGGGCTGCCATTGGCATTTAAACGCAAGTAATCATTATAAGTGGATATATCACCAAACACAAGATTGTCTGGGAGATTGTAATTGCGGGTCAAATCTACATTTACAGTATAGACCTGCAGCTCAAAACCGTCATTTTTGATATTGGTTCTACCCATATCATAAATATTACGCATTTGTAAATGCCAGGTATTCAGTTCATCGGAAGGATCATAAGGTATATAATCCTGATATTTTTTACGCAACACTTTTAAATGTAAACGGTTTGTATCTGAATTGTATGGGGGCACCTGAACACCATCGCGACGAGTGTATTGAACTCCCAAAGTTGCCGTTCGGTCAATATTTTTCAGGACAGTAATAATTCCTGTATCGTAATCGGTCACAAAATCCGTGCCTTCAATAAGTTCATCATACCAAGGTTCATAAGGGGGTCTGGAATTTTGAGAATAGTAGATAGTGTCACCTTTGGCGGCTGCCGTGTCATTTGTATAATTGGCATCGTCATAAAACAAACGCACCGTTCCATTGGCGGGTAAATAATTGGCGTTTACTATCCAAGAACCATCCGCAGCCGTTTCTATGGCATTGTTTATCCAACCGGGAGGATTATTGGGATTAGTTATTAGCTGATATAATTGATATGGATCGTGAAGATAATACATTGTTCGTTTAGCATATTTCCAGCTACTTACGGTGGATGAATCCGCCTGACTTTTCCCAATATAGGTCTGCGTGTTTTTTTGGCTTTCTTCTTTACTGGCAATTACACTCAAGTCCAAATTTCCATATTTGAATTTACCGGTTATACCAAAAAGTCCTTGTGAACTGGCAGAATAACTGACATAACGCGAACCGCTTAAAGTGAGGGCAATGTTTCCACCCTCAATGCTTTGCACAAATTCATCATCATAACCTGTATATTTTACATTCACATTGTTCATATCAAACAGCGCTTCATCCTGTTTGGAATTGTATTTGAAGTTTACCGCTATCTTATCTCCAATTGTTCCCGAGAGGCGTAGATTGGTTTCCATTTCCATTTTCAGATCAAATACATTTTTACCTGATTGATCATAAATGGGAACCTGTTTTCTTCTCGTATTGCTTGCCTGAAGCGTAAGTTTCTGTGTTCCATCCAAATTTAGGCGTCCAGCAGATGAACCCAGCACTTTTTGCATAGCTTTTGGCATGGCAATATCTGGCAGCAAAGTGAGATCTTTAAATAAACCACTGCTAACTGTCTGTGTTTCTTGAGATTGTGTTTTCAGATTGGTTAAAAGCGACTTGTGAAATGCCTTCTTTTGCAGATTAGCAAAGTATTTGTCAAAGCTGATAATTACATCGGGAGTAATTTTATAGTTGTCAACCTGCACGCTAAGGATTACTTTATTATCAGCAAAGAGTATTTTTTCTTTATAATCGGGTGCAAAAGCGGTTATATCCCAGGGCTTTAATTTGAAGTAATTCATACCGTTATAGATTTTGTAAATTTCGATGCGGTTGTTTATTACGGGATTGTAGCCAGTTATATACAATTTTGGATACATCGCTTTTTCTGTTTCAGGATCAAGCGTTTGTTGCATTTCCGGCTTTTGCCGAAATGGATTTCCGGGGAAGAAACCTTTATGCTCCGTCTGTTCCGGATCTACGGGATGATCAGTTCCGGGCTCGTTATCAATTGCTTGCAGCGTAATTATTGATAAGATAAATAGAAAGAGGAAAAGCTTTCTCAGCATAAATTACTGCTGGTAATTTAATATCTTGCCCAAAGCCAGATAAAATCCATCCAGAGTAAGCCCTTTATCGATCACATCTACACCTTGGACAAAAGGATTTACTAAAGAAGCCATACCACCGGTAAGCACTGTTTGAATGGGTTTTAGCACTGGATACTGTTCTTTGATTTTAGCAATAAAAGCAGTTAGCATAAAAGAATGACCGTTTACAATTCCTGAAAGCATTGCCTCGCTTGTATTTATACCCAATAAAGCGGAAGGAGGAACAAGTTCAATTTCATACAGTTGAGCTGCTTTACTGAACAAATTTTCGGCAGCGGTTTTCATTCCGGGAGCTATCACTGCACCTTCAAACATTCCGATATCGCTAATCAGCTCAATAGTGGTGGCTGTTCCCAAATCTATTATGAGGCAAGATTTTTCATATTTTTGCCAGGCAGCGTAAGCATTGGCTATTAAATCCGCTCCTATAAAAGACGGATTATCCACTCTAAAACTAATTCCCAAGGGGCTTAGCGCATTTATTTCATAGACCTCTGCACTGAAGTATTTCCCGAATAAATGTTTCCAAACACGCGTTAATTCAGGCACTACGCTTCCTAATGCAATATAACGAATATCTTTCAGAGTGGGAATAATATCTTCAGAAGAGGATGAGGAAGCCATTAGCTCGCTCAGTAAAACATAATACTCATCAGAAGTTCTATCCTGACAGGATTTTAGACGCACCGTCCACACGGATTTACCTTGCCGGTATATGGCACATACAATATTCGTATTACCTATGTCCACTACCAGAATTGGTTCATACCTCGATAAAATATTCATAATCCCTGCTCAAATTCATTTCTGGTAAAGATAACAAAACAAGCACAAACTTCTATGGTAGCATATTATTTCCCATATAACATTTCTGTCAATAGATTTCTCAACTGCTTTATTTCTTGGAGTGTAAAGGAGCGTAGAATAAATTATTGACAAGATTTGGCTTTCTCAAATAAAAGAAATCTAATTCTATTTTGAATGCTGCAAAAGAAATGAATAAGCCATCAGACCTAAAGGTTTTTTTTGTAGCAAAAAAGAGAATTTCCATTTAAAAGAGAACGGTTTTTGATAACCTAAAAAGGAGTAAAAATGAGTAAAGTAATTTCTGCCTGCGGAGTTGATTGTTTCCAATGTGAAGCATACATTGCCACTCAGAATGCTGACGAAGCCAAAAAAGTGGATATCGCAAAGCGTTGGAGCGAACATTATCAAGGTGAAATTCATCCTGAAGATATTAACTGTGATGGTTGTATGAGCGAAGGAGCAAAATTCTCCTGGTGTGGATTGTGTCCCATTCGTTTATGTGCAATCGAAAAAGAATACAAAAGTTGTGCTGAATGCTCGGATTTTCCCTGCGAGAAAAGTGAATATGTTTACCAAGTAGATCCCTCCGCTAAAGAGAATTTGGAAAGGATTAGATAAAGTTCGTATTCTTTTTAACTAATTCTATTTGGGTAGCTTAATTTATCTCCAATTATCCCTTGGCATTTAGCTATGTCTAAATCTATGGCTAAACTTAAAAAGAGGGCAAATCCTACATTTATAAGAGGTCTGCAGGATCGTCATTCCTAACTGCCTGTATGCGTAATAGTAACATTACATAACTGGCATTTCCCTCACATAGTCCGCTTCCTGACATATATTACTACATTGAGGCGGAATGATTTTAACCAACTTAGGCAAAGGCGTTAATTAACCCTTTATCTACCCTTAATCACTCCTTAACAATTAACGCTTGATTAAGGGATGTTAGACGAGAGATTAATGGCTCTGGCAATGCTTCGGCTAAAAAAGACCCCCAAGCTGCAACTTGACAACGAAAACTGCAAATTGTGCAGCGAAAACTGCAAATTGTGCAATGAAAACTGCAAACTGTCACATCGTATGACATTCTAACTCATCCTTACCAAGACCCATTTTGATGGTTTTTGACAGGATATTTGCAAATCAGACCACCACTCAAAACTTCAAATTCAGACAGTATTTTTGCAAACAAAAATGGCGAACCCCAGCAAGAGAAAGTAATAATCCAGTCGCTGTTGTCATAAGATATGATATACAGTCGGGAGGGGTTATAGGTACAGTAACTAAGGAATCTTGCGATAGGAAAATGTAACAAACTACCATTATCTTTTGATCCGGGTATTCTGGAGGATACCTCAAATAAGAAAGAAATTTCAGAAATTAATCATCAGCAAGTTATAATAAAAGAAAAATATGATTGAGGTAGGTGATATGAAAAGTATTATGAGATATCTGGAACAACTGAATGATGTTGAGGATCAGGGCAAGGTGGTGACTTATATTCATGATCTCCTAAATAAGGAAGATCTCTGTGATGAGGCGTCTGATTCGGATAACGAGAGTGATTGGCGGAATAGTACATCCACAGAGGTAAAAGCTAACATGAGTGATGGTCCCGGTCATGATTCTGTTATGCGCTCTTTGCAATGCTCGATAACTAAGTCCCCGCTGCTTGCTGCATATCAATTGCAGCCCAGCGAACTGATGCTAATCGCCAGGATATGTAACAAGACCAAAGCGAACTGTGAGCAAGATTTCAATGTGCCAGAGATCTGCGAAATGATGCCTGGAATGGATGATAACCTGGATAAGCAGTATGCCGCCATAGTTGATTTGATCGACAGGGAAATCCTGAGTACACCTCACTTAATGGGAGTGGATTACCATTATGACATTCGGGCATTGTATGGCACTGGCTTACGGCTTAATGGCTTGCTCTGGAACCTGATCCTGGGCAAAGATCCCGTCAATACGGGACTCAAGGCCTTTGGCAAGGGACTGACCAATCCCAATACCGCAATGAATTCTATCTTAAAGATGATCGGAGTGCTCTTTATGCATTATCCGGAACTGACTGACGATTTCTCATCCAATAACGGAGCATGCTATGGCAGAAACTTTAATATGGTGCTTGATTCCTATTTAGATGCTTTGATTCACGCAAAGGGCGCTGCCAGATGGGTAGAGTTCTGCAAGAAACACAAACTTAATGCTTTCTGGCAGAAATGCCTGCTACTGATCGATTACTTTAATAGAGAGACAGCAAATCAGGTTTCCCCTTCTACCTTGGCATCGCTGTTGGCAAGAAATTCCAAAGAGCGCAAGCACTATATCGATATGCTTGCCAAGAATAATCTGCTTAGTAAAAAAGGCCTTATAGAACCTCATTTCCCCATATTTGCCGTCTATATGATGGAACTGACCTACAATGCAGTGACTGCCCTGCATGGAGAAACAGAAAAGGCAGGAGATGAATCGGGCAAAGTGGACAGGTCGCTTTCCAGTTCCACTTATCTTACCCGTATCAATCCAACCCAGACCCTGGAGCAACTCATCCTGGATCAGCCAACCCGGGAATTGATCGTCACCATAGTGCAAAGGCTGCGCAATCCTCAGAGGGATGGATTCGTTGAGTGGGGATTGATGGGAGCGTCGCTTACAGGCGACAAGGATGTCCAGCAAGGTATCAACATATTGTTACACGGAGTTCCCGGCACTGGCAAGACCTTCATAGCGGGCGTGATAGCCAATGAACTGAAGCGTCCTTTGATCCAGATCAATGCCAACGCTATCCGGGGTTCTTTTTACGGAGAAAGCGAAAAACAGGCCAGGGAACTCTTTCAAGAGATGCGTGAGGCAGTTAAGCGCTTGTCCCCGGTCTTTTTGCTTAACGAAGGAGACCAGCTTATCCATCAGCGTATTTCATCTCCTGAAAGAGCGGTTGATCATGCGGAGAATACCATCCAGAGCGTGTTTCTGGAGGAATTGGAAAGCTTTCCCGGTATCCTGATCATCACCACCAATCTGGCTGATAATCTCGATCTGGCAATGTCCCGACGGCTTCACTATAAGTTGGAAATCAAAGCGCCCGATTATCAAGCACGGATAGCGCTGTGGCGCATGCATCTTCCAGCGACCATTCCAGGGGCATCGGACATTGCTGTGGAAGGCCTTGCGAACGACTTTCCCTTTACCGGCGGTCAAATCAGGCTAGTAGTGCAGAATGCCTGCCATGAGGTCTATCTGCGTGGGAAAACAGCTACATTGACCCTGGCTGATCTGCGTAAATATGCCATCCTCGAGAGCGGCACAAACTTCGAAATGCCCAAGCGGGCAATTGGTTTTGCCCTGTAAGCAAAGATATACACCAAAGGAGGAAAAGTGATACAAGATAAGGACTACACGATTATAGGTATCGAGGGAGATCAGATTGATATTATGGTTGAGGGTATGTCTGTAAAAGGCAGGATCACATTGCGTGACAGGAGAAATATCGCTGTGGAGATCATCAGTCCTTTTTCCGGCATCTCAGAGCAATCCAGCTGCATTCCTTTGCTGGGTTTGCATGTCC
>JBDKSF010000021.1 GCA_039680785.1 Candidatus Cloacimonas sp. | reverse complement strand
TTAACGGAAGGATTGCAAATAGGGGTGGGAGGCAAGCCAGCATGAAGATAAGTATTATAGGGAGAATTAATTTGCGTATCTTCGTAAGTTAAGACATCGTGTTTTATTCCTTTGGGATCAAGTAAATAATTAACTGTAGCACAGGACTGAAGAGCCATTCCCTTTTGGATGCGGTTTAAAAATAAACCGGCAATAATTTCTTTTTCACTTTCCGTTCCTGCTTCTTTTTCTACAATGGAAGCCAGAATCAATTTATCATAAAATTGGGGGATAGCCAAAGGGTCTATTCCCTCTTTATGCAAACGCTTGAAAAATTCGTCGGTCATTATTGCCAGAATGGAATCAGCAGGAATTTCAATTGGGAATTTATATGTTTCAGGATATAAAAAGCCCTCCAACGAAGGCACTTCAAAGCCGGAATGTTTTTTTACTTGGGCAAAATTTGTGGCAGAGAGGTAAAGTTCATTATAATCTGCCAGACCACTGTGGTCTATTTTCCTGAGGGTTTTATACAGAGAAAGTCCTTCCGGAAAAGTGATGGTTATGGTTTCACTTTGTCCGCTTTGCAAACGGCTGACTGTTTGCCAAAGATATGTATTACCACCGAAAATATAGCTGCCAGGTTTTAATTCCCTATCCGCTTTGCGAATTTTGGTGAGGGCTACAAACATTGTTTTACTGCGGATAATACCTGCTTCCGATAGTTTGGAGGCAATAATTCTGGCATTATCTCCCGGTTTGATATGCACGATGCGTTCTTCACTTCTTAAAGGGAGAAAAACAAGCAAGACAATATATACAATAAGCAGCGCTACAACGCTTGCTAAGCTGATGATAACTATTTTCTTTTTTTTCATTTAGCCAGATATTCTTTTAGAAACATTGCAGCCGCCATAGCATCTTTGATTTTTTTTGCTTCCTGCCAAGTGTAACCCATTTTTTTTAGTTCTTCATTTGCCTCCCAAGTGGAATAGCGTTCATCAAAACCTTCTACAGGAATGGACATAGCTTTTTGCAGACGATTTAAAATGGATTGGCACTCTTCAGTTTTGGGAGTAAAAGAACCATCTATGGCATAAGGGATACCAACTATAAGCTTAGTAACACTATATTGTGATATAACTTCTTGCAGATCTTTTATTAGTTTTTCAAAACCCTGATTAGCAAGGATACGAAGCGGTTTGGCAAAAATGCGATTCGGATCACTCAATGCCAAGCCAATTCTCTTTTCTCCATAATCCAGGGCAAGAATACGCCCTTCTGAATTCATATATTGGATTCATCCCTCCAGATGGCAATTTTCCAACCGTTTTCTACGGGCATTAAATAAAATCGGGCAATTCCATTGGCGTTTAAAGAGGAATTACTTTCTTTATAGGACAGGATTAAATCAAAGTTGCAAGGAATAACTATCCAATCCTCATGGCCAATTTCAGGATCGGTTTGCCATCTATCAGAAGTGGGAATCTGTAAACGCAATTTTATTTCATCGGGAGGATAATAAGTTCCATCACTGGAACCGCGATTAAACATTCTATCCGTATATTCAATTTCTTGATCATAACCCCACCAAGAATCTCGCATTCCGTCTCCATTCATATCAATGCCAATTAAACTAACTTCGCTTGCCAAAAGTTCAAAACGGAAATCAGGATGCAAAAGCGATTTATAAAGGTTGATGTTCTTTTCGGTATAAGCACGCTCCAAATTTTGCAAAAGTTCTTCCGGTGTCCTGTTTTCAATTTCGGCGCTGGAAACATCATAGAGTTTCGGACAGAAAGGATTTTGGCAACTGCTCAGCAAAAAAGCCAGAAAAAGGAGAAGAATATTAATGGTTCTCATATTTCAGTTTACCCCAAGTGGAGCCATTGCTACCCCGATAATCATACCACTGCTTTATATACCAATAGCCATATTCCTTTTTTAAATGCAATTCCAGATTACCGCTTGCCAAAGTTAAACGCTCCTTTCCTTGGCTGCGTAAAGTTCCCGTGATTTGGTATTGACGATATATTTTAGCTTGTGTGGATTCCAATTGATCCTGAGTGTCCATCGTTTCCAGCGAGACCTGTATTTCTTTATAACGATTATGAAACACCTGTATCATATCCTGTTCTTGAACGCGTGTCCAAGTTGACTCTATAGAATAATCGCTTATATCCTGGGGGGCAAAATGAAACACATAATCGGAAGTGAATATACCTGCATAATGAACTGCATTTTGAGCATACTCATAACAGTATTCCAAATTTAACAAAACGGAATCGCAATCCGTGGTAAAATCTATCCACGGCGTTTCTGCCCCAGGATGCTCTGAATCTCGAACTGTAAATAAATCACAGCTACAGAGCAAAAGAGTTAACAGTAAAATAAAAGCGATTCTTTCCATAAATTCACTAAAAGGATTTTAAATATTATGTCAATCAAAATCTGTGGATTTTGGATGCTAAAATAATTACGAGTCCTGTGTGCCGCTAAAATAACAGAGCATCCCAAAGACAAATTTAGGATTGTGCTTGACAATTTGAGGAAGCAAGGGAAAAGGATAATATATAATAAACAAAGGGAGTTACTCAATGCGGAAAACCACATTCTGCTTGCTGCTTTTAATGCTAAGTGTTTCGCTAAGCTTTGGTCAATACATAGTTAATTTTGAAGGAGCGAACGAAACAAAAACTGCCTATGCTTCAGGTGATGTAACCTTAAGCGGTCTTTCCTGGAATCTGACAGAAGTGTTAATTGGCGCTGAAGATTATGATTGGAAAAATGGTTTGCGATCAGCCAGGTTGCGAGGTTATGGGACTTCTGCAATGACAATGTTAGAAAACAAAACTAATGGTTTGGGTACTCTTTCTTTTTATTATAGAAGATATTCTACTGATGCGCAAGTGGATTGGAAAGTAGAATACAGTATTGATAGTGGCAGTAGTTGGATGCAAATTGGTTCTGTTTTTACTGCTCCTGCAAGTGATACACCCAGTTTATTTTCTGAAGATGTAAATGTTAGTGGAGATGTGAGAATAAGAATTAAACGCGCTACCGAAACAGGAGCTACTAATAAACGCTTACATATAGATGACATAACTTTAACGGATTTTACAAGCACAGAAGTTGAACCCCCCACTTTGCAGGCATCAGGTATAATTGCTTATCCTGCCAATGCGGAAATTACTTTGGAATGGACTCCTGGTAATGGGGCACGCCGCTTAGTTAAAATCAATACCATTAATTCATTTACTTCTCCTGTTGATGGCAGCAATCCTACTGCCAACGCTGTTTACAGTGGTATTGGAGAACAGGTTATCTTTAATGGCTCAACGCAGATAGTGGAAGGAGTTCCTTTAAATGGTTGTAATGTATCTGGCTTAACACCTCTAACGACTTATTGGTTTAGAATTTATGAATATAATGGCAGCGGTAGTTTTACTCGCTATAATACATCAGAATCCACAAACAATCCTATTTCTGCCACCACTACCAATACTCCCGGAA
>JBDKSF010000020.1 GCA_039680785.1 Candidatus Cloacimonas sp. | reverse complement strand
ATACAGACAGAGTATTTATATCGTCCCCAAAGTGTTTACTGGAGTTGAAAAACTCGGTTAGCGGTAGGGCGATGAAATGTAGTTCTTGAGGAAAGAGGAGTTTAGTTTAGCTACGGAGTCAAACTATTCTGATCCATAGCCATAATAGTAACTTTAATCCGGTAGATGATTTTCTATCCTTTCTTTAAATAGATAGAGAACAGGCGTGAGTCGCGCTAAATATTTTTTTGCCTTAGTAAGCATTTTGCGAGCTGTAGGAAAATCATTTTTCATTAACAGCAGACGGATTAGCTGTTCATAACTATCTACGCTATAAGGATTAATGTTTAAAGCTCTTTGCAATAATTCAATTGCTTTATCATTCATACCGATTTTCACGGCAGCATTTGCATAAGCTATTAAATGGTCTGGATTTAATAAAGAACCGGACTGTTCATATTCTACGAAGCTATAATAAGATTTCAGCCAGATCTCTTTTTTCCCATAAACCAAGGCAGAGAGCAAAAGAAGCTGTTTATGCTTGCCGAATTTTTTTTCGGCGATCAGAATTGTCTGATAGGCGCTATCATAATTTTGCAAGCGAAGATATTGTTCAATTAAAAGAAAATACATAAAAGGATTATCGTCTATAACACCAAGAAGTTCGTTGATAATATTGATGCTTTCCTGATATGCACCCGAAAAAGCATAAGCCAGAGCGCTATTATATAATACTTCCGGAGGAGGATTGGTAATTCTATTGAAGTAACTGAGAGCAATTCTGTATTCTCCCAAAGAAAAATAGCAGGAACCAATCAAAAACATTAACTGGGGATTATCGGGACAAAGGGAGATTGCTTTATTATAGTAACTAAGAGATTTTTCGTAGAGTTGTCTTTCCAGATAGATATCTCCCAAATTAGTAAGAATGGAAATATCCTCAGGTGCTTCTTTTAATCCTTCTTGTAATATATAAACTGCGCTTAGCCAGTTGGTTTTGACAACGGCATTGGCTCTTTGAATAAGGTTGTTTATTTCTGTTAAATTCATTTTATTTTAGCTCTTTCATCAGTTCTTTTACCGCTTTGGTAAGTTGCAGATCGCGTTCAGCGATGATATCTTCCGGTAAATTCTCCACAATGATGTCTGGAATAACTCCGTTTCCTTCCATATTAGTTCCGTCAAGTTTATACCAACCCGTTCCTGGCATTCGCATTGATGAACCATCTTGAAGATAATATTGCCAAGTTCCAATTACTGAACCACTGGAGGGAACTCCCACCACTTTGCCTATTTTTAATTCTTGATAAATCATCGGGAAAATTTCTCCGTCACTGAAGGACTCCTCGTTAACTAAGACAATGCTTGGTTTATCCCATATATTATAGGGTTCTGATTGTTGAAAACGACTGAATCTGCGACTTGTGGTGTAGGCATATTTCTTTTTTTCCAACAAAGTGATCAGTTTGTCATGAATATGTCCTCCATAATTTCCACGCACATCAATTACGAGGGCTTCTTTATCATAATTTTTCACTAACAAATCAGAATAGAAATTTTGCCAATCCTCTTCTCCCATAGCAGGGATATGAATATAACCTATCTTATTATGAGTAAGTTCATCTACCAGTTTACGGTTTTGGGCTACCCAGTAATCATATTTTAAATCATTCATTTGATAATATGATAAACCGGTGATCACTGCTTCCGTAATAACTCCCTTCTGCAAAAAGGTCAGTTTAATCTTTTTTCCCGTTTTTCCGGCTAAGAGGGAATCTATGGCAGTTTTCGGTGTAATTTTAATACCGTCAATATGAGTTAAAATACACCCTTCTTCTAATTGATAAAAGCTGCTTAGCCGAGAATTGGGGTATATTCTGCTTAACCTAATTCCTTCTTCCAATTTTATATTATAATCAAATTCAGCACCAATCCAAGCGGCAGGATTGGAAAAGGAATTGTATTCATCGCGTGGATAAAAGCCAGTATGCGAAGCATTTAAGTCACCAATCATTTCATCTATGACGGTGGCAACATCATAAATATCTTTAGCTTTATTTACATAAGTGAGATATAATTGATAGAGCTGCTTCCAAGCAACAGAGTGCATATCCGGATCATAAAAATAATTGCCAAAAATACACCATACTTCTTCAAAAACAGAGCGATTCAAAAGTGCTTTGTCATATTTGTAATCATATTGAATTTGAACATCTTTACGGGCGGAAGTAATGGTATTATAAGATTTAATTTCTCCCAGAACAAGATAATAGATAGTGTTGTTCACTTTGCTGTAAGATGCTGCCGATTTGCCAAAATTAAAGATTTCTTTCTGATTTTTGCCGTAAACATCAGCTTTTCTAAGATAACTATTCTTATCTTGCCGTTTATTATCTTCTATGTAATAAAAAGTGCTGTCGCTGATTGTGTCTAAGACGAAATTATAATTATCTTTTGCTTTAATGATGGGATAAAAGCGTTTTTCGATGCCCTCCCAAACGATTTTTAAGGGTTGAGGTGTTTTTTCAGCTTGTTTTTCGGCAACGATGTCTATAACCAAATTGCCCTTTTCGTCGGACTGTCTTTCTTCTTTGATGCTATCGGGCTTACTTTTTTCTGGTTTTAAAATTTCATCCCAAGGGTCTTTATCCAGCTCAAATTCATCTCTGGGAACTAAATCTAATCGGTAAATATCATTGTTACGAGTTAATAATATGGATTTATTATCGGCAGTCCAAATTAGATTTTGCAGCCATCCGCTATCCGCTAACAGTCGTGTACTTGTATTGGCTTGAACATCATACAGATATAATTCTTTTACATAATTATCTTCACGCACAATTCCATACACGGCATAATTGCCATCTTCGCTATAAGCAAAATTAGTAGTAACTGCCCAGGGTGTTTTTACAGGACGAATATTTACAAATCCGGAATCGGCGATTGCTACATTCTCATTACTATAATAATCGGCATATTTGAAATACCAACGCCCTTTTTTATCCCTAAAGAGTTCATTTACACATAAACTATCAGCCCCAAACCATTCAATGGGGGAGAGGGTTATTATGGAATCTGCAGTTGCCATAAAAAGTTTGATGATGCCGTCATCCAGTTTGCTGACAATCATTCTGCGTTCATCCAAAAATTGCATATTGAAAATGGAACCATTATCAAAACTTATTTGTTTTACCTCTCCACCTTTAACCGGAGCAAAGAAACAGTCATAATTATGTTTGAAACCCACGAGCAATTCATTGGTAGAAACAGTATAATCCTCAACAGTATTATTTTGATAGCTGCGCACAATGTTATCCTGCCATTCGTCTTCGGAAAGGTCTATAAAAAGAGGGCTTACTTTATTTTCCTTTTTAAGTAGGGGATCGTATTTATAGATAGTATCAAAATATTCAAAAACAAGGCGATCATTTGCTCTTGCTACATTTATATCTCTGGCGCTGAAAGTTTTCAGAGCCGTGATGTTTTCGGGTCGGCGAAAGGAAAGATTATTTACTTTGTTAATCTGTAAACACTTACCATCCGATGCACAATAATATAAAGCTCCGCTCTGAGAAAAACGCGGATACATTTCCGATAGTTTGGTTTTAGTTAATTTGGTATATTTTTTAGTGGCAATATCCAATAGCCAAAGCTCTCCATTGGCACTACCTTTATATGCTTCCCGTCTGGAATAACCGTTCTTTTGAAAAACAATTTGTTTATTATCCGGGCTTAAAGTGGCAAAGCGAGTTGCTATTTCTGCCAACATTTCGGGTCTGGAACCATCAATCGGAACTTTATAAAAAGAAACACCCCAACGCATAGAATACTTTGTGCAAAGAAGATATTTAGAATCACTAAACCACTCAGATAGCCCTAAGGACTCATAATTTATGGCTTTTGCCTCTCCGCCCTCTGCTGGAATCAAATAAATGATACTTTGACCATCGCGATCAGAAGAAAAAGCGATCATTTTTCCATCCGGACTAAATTGGGGATTCCATTCTCTACAAGTTGTATTGGTAATCCGACGAGGAATTCCTCCCTCAAAAGGAATTAGCCATAAATCATTGCAATATACGAAACAGACAGTTTTACCATCCGGAGAAATTGCAGGATCGGAACTGAAAGATGCTTCCAAAGCGAAGAGAGGATAGGTGAAAAGAAACAAGACGGCAATCCATCCGATCTTTTTTAAAGTGTTTTTTCCTTTTTTCATTAGTCCTTTTCCACAAATATTAGATTCAATTCTGGTTTATTGATTTCGTAGCTATGTTTTAAAACCCTGAAGGTAACAGGCGGTCTGTTAACTTCCGATACAGATATTTTCCTAACCTTTTTCTGCTCCGGATTCAAGAACTGATTCAACTTTTCATCCAGTGCTGTTTCATAGTTCGCAATTTGATTTTCCAGCTCGTTAATAGCTATGGCATTTGTTTCTTTATCTTCTTTCCAATGGATAAGTTCCTTGGTTAAAATAAGTAACATATTACGATAAAAAGGGCTAATGGCTATTTCAATTTCTGCTTCATTATTGTCTTTCGAACCGATTTTCCCAATCGCTATTGATTCTCCTGCTTGAGTTAAGCCACCGTTAATTTCACTGGTTTCAAAATCTCCTATAATATCTCCGTCACAAACGACGGTGGAGTTTTCTATCGTATCCGTAAAATGGATATTATGCAAGCAGACAACATACGAATTGCGAATGCTTCGGCATTCCAAATCTCCCCAGATAATAATACCTCTGCCAGAAGATGAAATAATATCACCTTTAATGAATAAATTCTTAGCGCATTCTATGGAGCAGGAGTGTATGTCTCCGTTTATTATCAAGTTAGCTTTACAGCGAAGAGTTACAAAAGATAAATTTCCTTCTATGGAGAGATCAATGGGGCAATGGAAGATATTATCACTGGGAATATCCTCAGCCCTCAACGCGATATTATTTAGGAGGCAAATATGATTTTGTTCGTCCAGATAAGGATATCCATCTGTTAGAGCATAAAATTGTAAATTTTGGGGATCAAAAGCAATATTTATACCCACTAAATTGTTTGCTTGCTCCAGATCGACTGATTCGGAATTGATAAGTGTGCCAAAAATATCATAGATACTGCCACCCTGTTCAAATATGTTTTTGGCGTATTCAGCTACAACATCACCGGCGTGATAAAGTTTTAACTTGGATAGCATCATAAAGGTTACATCTGTTTCGGGATTCCCAATTATATCCGGATTGAAATTATAACGCAGCATACTTTCGCTTTTTTTAATATTGCACATTGCGATGGGAAAAGGAGTTGCAAATTCTTTTTCCAAAGTTTGCAGACGCATATATTCCGCCGCTTCCTCAAAACCATTTTTTATGTTTGCTTCTTCCAGGAGGGCAATAATATCATTTTCATCAATCAGTTTACCCGTATTATTAATGGTCAGCCAAGCAGATAAGGGTTTTTCTCGAATTTCCAAAATTAAGTTACCGTCTTTACTGGTAAATGTTTTAGCCATGAATGATACCTACTAAGTTTATTTGACGGTTCTTGGTCTTTTCTCTGCGATAGGAATGGTAGCTGGAACTTTCATAAGTGCAATCAGGGATGTTTTCTATATTTATATCCATAATTCCAGCTTTTAAGAGTTGATGGTTAATTACAGTGCGTATATCAATATGTCTATTCTTAGAGGAAACAGGTTCCAAACCCATTGCTTTGATGCTTTTATTGAATTCGTCATATAGTTCTTGGCTTACTTCATAGTGATTGTGACATATTCCTGCCCCTACAATAGCGATAATATCATTTAACTGACAATACATCTGGCTATTCATTATTCTAATCGCCTCTCCAATAATGTTCTTTCGGGTTCCTTCTCTGCCACAATGAATTGCCGCTACCACATTGCGTCGGCTATCCATTAAAATAACTGGATAACAATCTGCAGTTCTGATAAGTAAATATTGATAGGGAGTTTGGGTGATTAAACCATCGACAATCGGGATTTGCGGTTTTTGCATAAAGCCAGCTCCACAATCTATTTCACGGCAAATATGAACTTGTTTGGAATGAGTTTGCTCTGCAATTATTACTCTGGAGGCAGGAATTTTTACTCCATCCAGCACAAAATCTCGTTGCATATATAAAAGGGAATGATAATCAGGATCTCGCTTACCAAGATAATAAAATATTCTCAC
Organism: Candidatus Cloacimonas sp.; assembly: GCA_039680785.1. Lineage (NCBI taxonomy): Bacteria > Pseudomonadati > Candidatus Cloacimonadota > Cloacimonadia (SeqCode) > Cloacimonadales (SeqCode) > Cloacimonadaceae (SeqCode) > Cloacimonas (SeqCode) > Cloacimonas sp. (SeqCode). Next base: position 289 of record JBDKSF010000020.1, on the reverse strand, counting down.
TGTGCAGAGGCCTCCTCAGTATTTATTTTGGAACGATATACATCGGTGTTGTCACTGATAACAAGCATTCTTAATACACCTCGTAAAAATTTGGGAACAATTCGCATGCCATTTAGCGACCATAATAAAAAGATACTTGCACAGGATACTAATGTATAACGAGCTCCAATCTTGCTGGATAAACTTCCCATCAACAAACTTCCCAAAGGTGACATACTTGCTGAAGCCATAGTATATAAGGCAATAACTCTTCCTCTCATTTCCAAAGAAGTGATGCTCTGAATTAAAG
>JBDKSF010000019.1 GCA_039680785.1 Candidatus Cloacimonas sp. | reverse complement strand
CTGCCATTGGAAAAGAAAAAACAGAAGCGCTGGCAAAATTATCTAACATTGACTTTAGAAAGAGAGGAGAAGAGCTTGACGAAAAGGATTATATTTTGCTTTCTGAGCTTATTTCTTCTTTATAGTCCTTATGTAACAGCTCAAAATAAAGGGTTGGATTGGAGTTTTTATTCCAGTAAGCAGGTGCTCATTATTGAGAACTTTTTACAATACGAGCTTTCTCCTTTGGCAAAAACAACTTTGCTTATCAATAGTAAAAGTAATGTAGAGAATCATTTGAATTTTAATCAGGAATTTAGCAATGCATATCTGAATATGGGCTTACAAATAGCGCACCAGAATTTTTTGCATACCATTAGCTCGGATTATCAAACAATTTATGATAACAGCGATCTGGAACCATCCGCATATCTAAATAAAACTGCCGTTTTGGGCTATCAAATTGACTATTCACCCATAGATAGTTTAGATTTTGGAATCTTCAGTAAAGGGATCATTCGTAATGAACAAGATCGCTATGCAAACGGATATTTGCTTTCCAGTGAAGGTTATTGGATTGGTTCCAGTGCACATTATTCCACTTTCTTACCCAAAGCTATGGCAGGCATAACAGCAAATGTGGAACGCAAAAAGATGGATTGGGAGTCATTTGAATATGCCAATGCAGATGCTAACTATAATTTCTCCAATAACTATTTGAATTTATCCTGTCTGGCAAATTACAATTATCGCACTGAAGATATTTATGTTCTAACTGCTTCTGAAAATAATGAAACTCGCAGTAGTTATTTGCTGTCGGATAATCAATTACGCAAGAATTACGCTTTTTCGGGCAATGTGGAATATTTTCCAACTGATGCTTTGTTGATGCAAATAAGGGATGATTATAGCAATAGACAAACAAGTTACAGTAAAAGTAATATTCGGGATAATACCGATAACTATAACCTTGCTCAAATTCAAATGGACTTGCAAATCACTCCCGAAGTTCAGTGGCAAAATGAATTGAGCCATAATTATGCCGTTAAGGAGTATTATTATGATCTCAATACAAGAAAGACGGAAAATAGGCACTTTGGCAGTAAAATAAATTGGGAATATGGAGAAGGCGATTCTCTCACTACGGCATATAACATTGATTTGCAGATTATCAAATTTCCCAATGATAATAATCAGTGGGATAATGACCTTCTTACGCATAACTTGCGTTTGGGCTGGAAACATTATTGGCACGAGAGAGTTATTTTGGGAAATTGGTTTGGATATAGCTTCAGTAAGGATATTTATGTGGATTCTTTGCTATCCGCAAACAATAAAAATATAAATGGCTGGACTTTAGCTCCGGAATGTAAAATCCTAATGGGTGATCGGCTGGCTTTTTTCCAGACCTATCAGCTCAGAGCCGATTATAGTGATTATATCTATAACACAGGAAAAAAAAATACTCTCTATCGACAATTGAGCTATAAATACGATTTAGTTTTTGATACCTTTCCTTTAATCGCTCGGACTTTGGATTCGCAATGGCTGAAACTGCCATTTAGAAACAGCCCTGATAATGCTTTTATGATAGATTTTGGTTTTGCGTATGAGGAAAATCAATATGCTCAAGAGCAACTATCCTATTATGAACTACAAACCAAAAACAAACGCTGGACTGCCAATATTGATTTCAGGCACGATATCAAGTCATTCTATTGGACTTTTTCTCCTCAATATTCATGGGGAACTTGGCAAGAATGTTCCCTATCGTTAAATTCCGCTTGGCTTTTTAACAACAATTCTTTGCTGGAATTTAAGCTTTCTCCCTATATTGAGGATTTTGACCACATTGATTCTTTAGACCTGCACAATATTAGTGGTCACAAATTCTGTAGGTTTATCAAACAATGCTCTGAAACAGCTGATTGGCGTTTATCAACCACGCTGAAATTATATTTTTAATTGACAGAAACGAAGCATTTAAAAGCTTGATTCGTTTATTGCCAATAGCCATATAGATAAGAATATTGGGGCAAAGAAAATATGTTCAGGATAGTAAGAACTTTCCAAAGCTTCGCTCTTCTATCTTAGGCGGAGATTTTTTTGAGCCCAACGGTTATAAAATTTGCCAGGCGCAAAGCAATAACTGCAAGTGAACTATGTCAGATCAGGAATGAAGCAGCATTAAACTTTAACAGTTATGTGACTTTGTTTGCCTGGCTTTTAGCATAAAAAAAGATGATGGTATAAAATATGCTTATTAAAATGCTATTATTCCGAATTAAAGGAAGTTACTGATGAAACGAGTAATTTTGACGATAGAGCTAAGTATTTTAGTAACTATTATATTTGCCTATCCATTACGCATTCAAAGCTGGAATTTGCAAAAAGACATAAAACTCCTAAATGAACTGAAAGTCAGCATCGATTATGTGAATGCTGAAACAGGCATTATCCATATTGAAGTGCGAAACGATGCAGAAAGAGATAAAATAACCGCTGCCGGTATTTTAACGGAACTTCTGCCCAACCCTGCAGAAGAATATTTTAAAGAATTGGCAAAAGGGACAAATGATGGCAGAGCTTATTATACTTTGTCTCAATATCAAAATTTTATGCAACAGCTTCCAATTCAATATCCAAATATCTGCCAATTGGTTCAATTCGGTTTTAGCGTGCAAAATCGCCCTTTATTGATGATGAAAATAAGTGACAATGTAAACATAGATGAAAATGAACCCGAACTGAAATATCTAAGTAGCATCCATGGAGATGAAGTTGTTGGTTTTGATATGCTAATCCGTTTAATTCAATTGCTTACTTCTCAATATGGGATTGACCCCAGGATAACCAATATCGTAAATAACACTGAAATATGGATAAACCCAATGCTCAATCCTGACGGTTATGCCAATGCAGTTCGCTATAATGCGGATGGAATTGATTTGAACAGAAATTTTCCGATGCCCTCAGGCGTTCAACATCCCGATGGAGAACCCTGGGCGGTAGAAACAGTGGCCGTAATGGATTTCAGCAATGCTCACGATTTTGATTCATCCATAAACTTTCACGGTGGTTCTTTGGTGATAAATTATCCCTGGGATTACACTTATACTTTAGCTCCCGATAATGATTTACTGATAGAGATGGCGTTAACTTATTCCCGACAGAATTCACCAATGTATAATAGTACCGATTTTGTTCATGGAATTACCAATGGAGCCGCCTGGTATGTTATTACGGGTAGTATGCAGGATTGGAATTATTACTTTACGGATTGCATAGAAATCACTGCTGAAATTGGAATGAACAAATGGCCTGCTGCTTCTACACTTGATTCTTTTTGGGCTGATAATGAAGAATCAATGCTTCAATATTTGGAATTTGTGCAAAATGGCGTATCAGGAATTGTAACTAATTCAACAGAAATCCCAATAGCAGCTACAATTACGGTTGCCGGAAATTCCAAACTGGAACACACAGACCTTCCCGTGGGTGATTATCATCGTTTATTACTACCTGGAACTTATCAAATAACTGCTTCCGCGGATGGCTATATCCCTCAAACCGTAAATGTCACTGTTCCCTTAAACGGCTCGGCCACCCAAAATTTTGCTTTGCAAAATGCGTTGTTAACTACCTATAACGGACAAATTCGTAATTCTACTGAAAATCCTGTAAGCAATGCAACGGTGATTCTAAATAGTGATCCTCAAATATCTGTCCAGACCGACGCGCAGGGTTATTTTTCCTTTTCGGTGTATGAAGGTGACTATCAACTGAGCATTTCAGCTCCTGGATATCTGAAAGATACTCGCTCAATTCAAATCAGGCGAGATGATTATCGTAACATCTTCATTATGCAAAACCCTATCTTTAGCGAAAATTTTGAAAGCGGAATCGGTAACTGGACTCATACAGGAAATTGGGGAATAGTAAATTATGGCGGTTCCAATGTATTAACAGATTCGCCTTCCGGCAATTATGGCAGTTCCCAAAATTATATAATCTCTTTGAATAATCCGATCTCGCTGACTGGAATAGTAAATCCTATGGTATCTTTTCGCTGTAAATATGCTCTGGAAAACAATTATGACTTTGTGTATTTGGAAGCATCGGAAAATGGATCAAATTGGACTGTCCTCGATAGTTTTACCGGTTCATTGGATATTTGGACAAATTATTATCATTCCCTTACTGCCTATAACTTCAATCAAATATATCTTAGATTCAGAATTCAAACTGATTGGAGCTCAAATATGGATGGTATCTATATTGATGATTTAGCCATAACAGGCATTAATAATAATGTAAGTATTTATGGAGATGTAACCTCCGATGGCATAATTAATTATCAGGATATAGATGCTATCAATAAATATGCCATAGGCCTGGATCCTATTCCTGAAATTGATCCAAGACCTTGGGACACTTTTCGAATCACTAATGCAGATGTAGATAATGACGGTAGTGTAAATTCCTTTGACAGTTACCTGCTCTGCAAATATATATCAGTGCTGGATTACATTTTACCTGTTCAATCGGGAGTTCCTGAAGAAGTAATAATGCCAGTTTTAACGGTTTGCTATAATGACCGACTTGTCTTTAATTTTGATGACATTGATCAGTTAAAATCCATAACCGTTTCCGTTGCCCCCAATTCTATCGCTAATGTTTTTCATAATGGACTTACTAATAACCATCCTTTTGTGCAGGCAGTAAATAATGCCAATGGCTCTTATGCTTTTGCTGGTTATGATGTTGATCAGGACTCACTGTATATTGTATTAGAGCCCAATCCTCAGAATTTTACTCTTTACTATACCATAAATGGGGTTTCCGGCTCTCAGTATGTTGATGTGGAAAATGCCATTGACGATCCTGATTTACCTAACTTAGTAACTTATCTTTTACCCAACAGTCCCAATCCTTTTAATCCAGAAACAACTATACAATTTGTTTTGGCAGATAATAGAACACCGGTTACGCTCAATATTTATAATCTTAGAGGACAGCTGATCCGCCATTTAGTGAGTGAAACATTACCTGCCGGAAAGCAAAGTTTTGTTTGGAACGGCTTAGATGAAACAGGCAAAGAAGTTAGCTCCGGAGTATATTTATACCGTCTATGCACTCCCAGCTATCAACAAACGCGAAAAATGCTGTTGTCCAAATAAATGAAACGCAAATGAAAAAATATATCTCTGTAGCTCTGTTAATGTGTATTTTGTGCCTACTTTTAGGTTGTAAGAAGACCGAGCCCAAAAATCCTGAGGATGTAACCACTCCTAATTTTCGTCCTGATGGAACTTTAAATATAACCAATTCCACTGGTTCTTGGAAAGCAACTTTCACTATTGAAATTGCCGAAACGGAAAATGAATTGATGCAGGGATTAAAGTATAGAGAATCTATGCAACAAGATCAAGGTATGTTATTTATCTTCGCAGTTCCCGATATCTATGATTTTTGGATGCAGGATACTTATCTGCCTTTGGATATGCTATTTATAGCTGCCGATGGAACCATCAATTTTATCTACGAAAATGCCAAACCCTTCAGTGAAGAAAGAATTACCCCTGCTAATTTGCATAAGTATGTTCTGGAAGTGAATGCCGGAATAGTAAAAAAATTTAATATTCAAACTGGAGATAAAGTAACTTGGAAAAAACAATCTTCCTAATTGCTCTGTTGTTTTGTTTAGTATTGTTCAGTTGTTCCGTAAAACAAAAAAATGAAGCGCTTGCCGAAGAGACCGTTCCAGAACAACCAGCCAAAGTTAAAGAAAATAACACCGAGCAAGAAAAGAAAACTACTAATCCTGAAATGGCCGATATCCAATCCTATCCATACACCTGGTCCAAAAACGATAAAATGCCCCCTATTGTTATTATTATTGATGACTTTGGTCAATATTCCGGAAAGCTACTGGATGATTTTGCTGCTTTACCCACAGAAATAGCATTTGCCATTCTGCCTGATTTACCTAATACACAATCAGTTGCACGCATTGCAGATAAAACCAATCACCAAGTTCTGATTCATATTCCGATGCAGGCAATTGACCATAAAGCTAATCCCGGAAAGAGATTTATTCGAGTTGGGATGGATAAATATGAAATTTCGGACTTATTGCAGGATTTTTATAATCAGGTTCCCAATGCCATTGCCGCCAATAATCATATGGGCAGTGAAGTTACTTCCAACTTGGAAACGATGAATACTATTCTGGATGAACTGAATAACTTGGGTTTGCATTTTTTAGATAGCGCCACTATCAATAAAAGCGCTGCTTTCACAGCTGCCCAAAATTTAGGCATCAAAATCGCCAAAAGAGATATATTTCTGGATGTCCCCGATAACAGCAATGCCACTATTATCAATAAAATAGATTCGCTGGCAAAATACAAAGGGAGAAACGAACCCATTGTCATTATCACTCATTGTCACAATCGTGACAAACTGGTCTCTTTGCAGAAATTTTTAGCTCAAATAGAGGATATGGGCATCCGGTTAATTAGTGTATCCCAGCTTTACAAAACACTTGGTGCACCTGCTTAAAGATTATTTTGCCACAGCATATTGATTCCGTGTCAATAAGATAGTGCCTTTTTGATAGCTGCTCCAATTAGTGCAGGTGTTATAGAATTCATACAGTTGAAATGTCCCTTAGGACATTTTTCTCTCCCATGCAGAGAACAGGGCTGGCAAGGTAAATCTGCACATAATATTAACGCCGCATTATTTAACGGTTTAAACCCTAAGCGAGGATGCGTTCCACCAAAAATTGCAATTTGAGGTTTATTTAAAGTAGCTGCCAAGTGCATAGGTCCTGTGTCGCCACTTATGATCAAATTATATCCTTCCAATTCTGCGTATAATTCCGGAAACGAAAACGATGAACAGAGATTGATACAATTTCCAGGACAGTGTTTATGGATGTTATCGCAAATTTCTTTATCCGTATTGGAGCCCAAAAGAGTGAAACAATATTGAGGATGAGTGTTTATCAGTTGAATCCAACAGGAGACGGGATATCTCTTGGTAAAATGATTGGCGCCCGGAAAAATGGCTATTTTAATTGGTTTTATATCCTGGCATTCTTGCCTAACGATTCGAGCAGAATTCGTGGACTTATTGTAAGTGTTAACATCTGCTTTGCCACTTGCCAAAGCGGAATTTGGCAACTCAGATTTATTTATCTGTAAACAGGGATTGTGCCACTGTTCATTGATACCCATTTTTTGGAGAGCGGAGGCATAGAGATCAACCGTACTAAATATTTTTGCCTTTTGATCACCTTTCACTATCCGCTTTCTATATCTTCGTTTTTTACAATATCTTACTTTTACAGGAGAGTTCATAAACAGCATTATGAGGTAAGTAGCAAATTTACTATGTAAATCAATAACAATATCGTATTTTTTCCGCCAAAACCGCAGATGGAATTTCAGCTTCTTTTGATAAATAATAGAATGAACAGGAGGTGAAAACATTTCGGGCAATTCTTTAAATTCTTCTTTACACAGGTAATCAATATTGCATCCAGGATAATGTTTTTGCAGAACGGCACAAATCGGTTGTGTAAGGATGATATCACCCATTGATGATAGACGCAGGATTAGAATATTCATTTATAGCGAATTAATAAGTTCTGGCACTTTTTCTATCACGGAACCCAGTTTGCTAATGTCTTTTCCGCCAGCCATAGCTAAATCTGGCCTCCCACCACCTTTACCATTTAATTCAGTTGCCAGTTTTGCTACAATTTTTCCAGCATTATATTTGGGTAAAAGATCCTTGCTTACCACACACAAAACATTTAGTTTATCATTATATAAATTGAAGAAAACAGCGATGGTTCCTTTCATTTCGTTTTTCAATCTTTCCGCCGTCGCTTTCAATTCATCCAGTTCGGCAAAGGAAGTTTGTTCGCAGATGAGCAGATAACTATCCTGTTTTATTGTTCTGGAGAGGTATTCTTTTACCAAATCATCTTGCCCTCTCGTCTTGATAGCTTTAATTTCCTTTTCCAGTGAGGCAAGTTCTTCTAAAGTTGTTTCCAGTTTTGTTTCCAATGTTTTGATGGGAGAATTTAGCAGAGAAGCAATTCGGGAAACTTTATCTTGCAAGTCCTGAATCCATTTATAGGCAGTTGTTCCAGTTATGGCTTCAATTCTTCTGATTCCTGCAGCGGAAGAACTTTCGGAGATGATTTTGAAGATGCCGATTTCGCCGGTGGCAGATATATGAGTTCCTCCGCAAAGTTCTTTGGAAAAATCTTCCACTCTCACCACTCTTACTTTTTGGCTGTATTTTTCACCAAAGAGAGCCATTGCACCTTCACTTTTGGCTTCCTCAATATCTTGGATTGTAGTAGTTACTTTTCTATTATCTAAAATTGCTTGATTCACAATGGATTCCACTTTTCGCATTTCTTCCAAAGTTAATGCTTTAATATACGCAAAATCAAAACGCAAATAGTCAGGATGGACTAAAGAACCTTTTTGAACTGTCTGTTCACCCAACACTTCTCTTAATGCCTTATGTAAAAGGTGGGTGGATGTATGATTACGAGCAATGCTTTTGCGTCTTTCCAACGCTATTTCCGCAATTACAGGTTTGGAATTAAGCGTTCCTTTTAGCAATTTTCCATAATGAATGACATTATCAGCTAATTTGCGAACTTCAGTAACTTCCACTTCAAAATCTTCATTATAAATCTTACCTGTATCTGAAACCTGCCCACCCGATTCTGCATAAAAAGGTGTTTGCGCAAGCTGAATTAAGATAATATCATCATCTTGAAAGGCATAGCGTTGGATAACCGTATTCAGAGAGACATTATCATACCCCATAAATTCGGTAGAAGTTATAGGGGCTAAATTTATCCAGTCCGCACAATTTTCTGGCAGGGTAAATTTACTTGCTTTGCGTGCACGCTCTTTTTGCTCCTGCATTTCTTTATCAAAACCATTATAATCAATTTCTAAGCCCTTTTCTTCAGCCAAAACGGCCGTTAAATCTGGCGGAAAACCATAAGTATCATATAAAGTAAACACATCATAACCAGATATAACCTTCCCGGTAATCTTTTGCGTTATTTCGTTGAACTTATCCAAGCCGGTATTCAGAGTTTTGTTAAAGCGTTCTTCTTCCGCTTTAATTACCATCTTAATATAGTCCTCTTTTCCGCGTAATTCCGTAAAGTGACCTGCCATTTGATCTATAACCACGGGCACCAGCAAATGTAAAAACGGTTCGGCAAAACCAAGCAAATTTCCATATCTGGCGGCTCTTCTTAAAATTCTTCTTAGAACATAACCCCTTCCTTCATTGGAAGGAAAACCACCATCACTCAAGGCAAAACATAGACAGCGAATATGATCTGCTATAACTCTATGAGGCATTCCCGTTTCAGTAGTGTATTTAACCCCGGAGAGCTCATCAATTTTATTGATTATAGGCATAAATAAGTCGGTTTCATAGTTACTGTTTTTATCTTGCAAGACCTGTGTAAGCCGTTCAAAACCAGCGCCTGTATCTACGAATTTATGCTTTAGCGGAGTTAATGTTTTATCTGTTTCCCGATTATATTGAATAAAAACCAAATTCCACAATTCTATGTAACGTGAGCAATTGCCATTTATTTGACAAATATGACCCGGCTCATTTTGCTTTGTGCAATGCTCGATGCCTCTATCAATATGAATTTCCGAGCAGGGACCACAGGGACCCGTTTCCCCCATTTCCCAAAAATTATCCTTATCGTCAAAATAGCTTATATGAGATGATTCTATGTCCGTTACCTGTTTCCAGAGTTCATAAGCTTCCGCGTCACTTTTATGAACGGTGGCATAAAGTTTGTCTTTGGGTATTTTCCACACTTCCGTCAATAATTCCCATGCCCAAGAAATGGCTTCTTTTTTATAGTAATCGCCAAAACTCCAATTTCCCAGCATTTCAAAAAAAGTATGATGATAACCGTCTTTGCCAACTTCTTCCAAGTCGTTATGTTTTCCGCCGGCACGAATACATTTTTGGCTATTTACAGCTCTTTTCACATCTATTTCTTTCTGCCCCAAAAAGATGTCTTTAAATTGATTCATTCCAGCATTGGCAAAAAGCAGGGTTGGATCATTTTCTGGAATAACAGATGAGGAGGGAATGAAAATATGTCCTTTTTGCAAGAAGAATTCTATGAATTGTTTACGAATATCGTTACTACTTAGCACTTTTTGTCCTTTATCACTTTTTCAGCGAATCGTAATTTTCGGTAATCCATTTTTCCGCACTCCAACCTGCGATAGCTCCATCATTTGTAGCAGTTACAACCTGGCGTAAAACTTTTTTTCTAATATCTCCCGCTGCATAGACACCCGGAACATTGGTCTGCATAAATTCATCGGTAATCGCAAAACCAGCGCCATCAAGTTCGACAAGAGATTCCAACAATCTATTGTTAGGCAAAAAACCAACATAGATAAAAACGCCATCCACGGGGATAATACTTTTGGAATTGGTTTTTTTGTTATAGACCTCCAGCGCCTCAACTTTGTTTTCTCCCTTAATTTCTTGCACCACACTGTCCCAAACAAATTCCATTTTAGGATTTTTAAACGCTCTGTCTTGAATGATTTTTTGAGCGCGAAGCTCATCTCTTCTGTGAATAACAATCACTTTTCGGGCAAAATGAGTAATAAACATTCCTTCTTCAATGGCAGAATCTCCCCCACCCACAACGGCGACAATTTTATCTCTATAGAGCGCACCATCGCAAGTAGCACAATAAGAAACACCATGCCCGGTAAATTTTTCTTCGCCGGGAACATTTAACCGCCTGGGATATGCTCCCGTGCATAATATAACCACTTTAGCGCTATATTTGTTTTGCTGTGTTTCTACAATTTTATAAAGACCTTCCATTCCGAGGGCAATAACTTCATCATCAATAAATTCCGTCCCAAAATGTTCCGCTTGATGGTGCATTTTTTCCGTAAGTTCATAACCGGTTAAGGGTTCTTCCAAGCCAGGATAATTCTCAATTTCTTCCGTAACTGTAATTTGACCCCCAATCAGTCCTTTTTCAAAAATAGCTGTTTTTAGTCCACTACGCGCACTGTATATGGCTGCACTTAAGCCGGCAGGACCGGCACCAATAATTATTACATCATATTGCATTTTATCTCTTTCACCTTCTTTGGATAATGATATCAAAGGCATTTAAGTTAGAGGTTTCGTCAAGAAAAATTGCTATCTTGGCTATTATTGCCTCGCTAAAAGTCCTTTTCAAGCACCTGAAAAATTGTGGGCAAAAACATTTTTTGGCCTTCAAGACCTTGTTCATAATTGCATTCTGCGTCTTTAGCAGTGTTATAGAGCAACTAACGATGTATATATATCCGATAATGGGTTCTGCCTCCTGACTCAAAACAAATATGATTGCTCTGCATTTCTCCCTTACTTGCTACTGAGAACAATCCGATGTTCAGCCCGAAACCATCCCGTATCGCGATATGGGATGGTTTCGGGTAGGTTATTGTTTACATAAGCGAAATGAGTAAGGAATCTTCCTATAATAGAACTATGTTCCGTAACCACTATGCTTCTTTTAATAAAAGAACGGAGCTTAACTTAAGCTCCGTTCACAGATTATTTTATTAGATGGATAATGACATCAACCTCTCAAGTTCAAATTAAGCTGTTTCTTGTCTGAGGTTTTTGTCTAATATTTCACTTATCCACTTATTTCAGAAGTAGCATTTTTTTCACACAGGAATAATTTCCGCTTTCCAGTCGGTAAAAATACATTCCGGAAGCAACATCCCGATTATTTGCATCTTTCCCGTTCCAGGATATTTGGTGTAATCCCGAAGCAAGCTTCTCATCTAAAAGTTCTTTAACTACTTGGCCTTTGATGTTATAGATACATATTTTTGCCAGCGCTGATTCCTTTAAAGTAAACCTGATGACTGTTTCTGGATTGAAAGGATTGGGATAATTATTCAGTAGTTTTGTTACCAATACTGGATTAACCGATTCATTTGTTTCCACAATATAATGATAATGCAAAATATCGGACGGGACACTATTGCCGTCGGCATACAGACAAACAACATAATAGTAATATTCCGAGCCCAAATTTTTAAGCGTTTCAGTATATTCAGATTCTGTTGTGGAAGCAATCGCTTCAAAATTACCCGCATCTATTTTACGGTAAATTTGATAATTCAGCACAGGAAATTCTGGCTCCGTGGGTGGATTCCAAATAAGAGTAAAGATGCTATCAACTACGCTGTAAGATAAGCCAATCACAGGAGAAAAATATCCCAAATAGAAATTCTGCTGCAAGATAGGCGAATTAGCGGTTAAAACGAATTCGGCAACATCAGAATTTTTATATCCATCTGCTTCTGCCCATAATGTTTGTGAACCGACAGGAAGATAAATGGCATAATAACCATCTGCATCTGGATGGGTTGTCCATAATGAAGAATTTTTCACTCTCACACCATCATAATTTATGTTTGCATTACTGCTGGTTATGGTTCCCGATATTTTACCGACAAATTCTACATAACCAGTAGTGCGAACATCATCAATAAACCAACCGGGTCCAGTTAAAGAACTATCACTGTTAAAAGTGAAACGGAATTGGACTGTCTGATTGGAATAGTTTGCTAAACTGAATCTGGCTAAAACCCATCCCCCGCTATTTCCAGCATAACCTGCTGTTCCTAAAGATGATACATTGCTGGTTGGATAATTTCCTTCCGGAGTTATAAGCGTCCAGGATGATCCGTTGTTGGTTGAAATTTTCACATTCCCACCATCATAACCTGCTTCTGTACTATAAAAATGCCAAAATTCAAGCATAAAATCGGTACCAATATAAACTGAAGGAGTGGTTAAAGTATAGTTAGCATTTGCAGGATAATCACTCTCTAAACGAGTTCCCCATACTTTGGTCCCGGAATGAGCTCCGACAACTGTGGAGATCCCCCATTCCCATCCATTGGTTGAAGGATTGGGAACAAAATTTCCGTTGTTGTTTTCAAAATTGGCATTCATTCCGGTAGTCCCCACACTCAAAATAATTGGTTCGGTCTGAATAGGAATCTGGTCTCCCATAAAATTTAAGTAAAGAGTGAGGTTATTGCCAACCATAACATCAGGTGATATAACTAATCGATATATTGCCTGATTTATCTCATCTGGAGCTATGGAAGGCAATATGCAAGTACTGTTTTGAATGTTTACATAACCTGAAATAGAGGTTAAAGTGCAGGTAATATTATGTGCGGCTACGGTAGAATTATTTTCCATATTTACAACCAAATCTATGGTCTCGCCCGGTTCTACTAAACCGTTATTATTACCATACATACTATCATTCATATAAATTTTACAAAACTGGACTGCAGGTCTATGCACAATTATATCTACAGAATAATCCCAATAGTAACCGACAACGCTGATATGAATATTCATAGTAATTACAGCTCCATCGGGACAATCCTGATTGATAATAAGTGAAAGTGGCGTCCGATTTACAGCGATGGAATCACCCGGAATATTATTATAGGCACTGGAATTAACTAAAAGCGATCCATAAGAACTTACGCAAGATGCAGTTAGCTGAACCTGACAAGCAGTTTGCAAACCAATATTCATTAGTTTTATTCCTAATCCTAAGGTCTCTCCCGGTTCAGCAATCTGATTGGAATTGGGATCATCAATTATGAGATTATTAAAAACAATGAAAGGATTGCTATGCAAAACAGGAGCCGTTGTAATGAGAAGAGCAAATTGATCAGTAATGGGAGCTGAGGCATTGGGATATTGATTATTATAAGAATATTCCAATCCTACCGCGTTAGTATGATCTTTTATGCCTATGGAACAATAATTACCATGCGCGGGAGAATATCCTGCCTGCCCTACATCAACATTGTTAAAATCCTGATATTGAAATTTTACCATTCCGTCACCTAAAGAAGTAGGATAGAAAACAGGATCATAGAATATAACTTGGAAAGTTTCCAGGGTATTGCGATCATAACCATTACGCATTTTGTAATACTCTATAATAAATAGGTGAGAGTTCGAATCGTAATATTTATAGATACCGGCATCACTAATTAAACATAAATCATCCCAAAAAGGTGCAAGCATTGGAGCCGGACCATATCCTCCCGGAAGATGACTATTACGAAATTCTGCATTTTCGGTTATTCCAAAAGTGATAAAACCGTTTACACAAACAGTTATTTGATTGTAGTCAATTCCATAGAAAGGAAAAGTGAAAGGCAAACTGATAGTTTCTAAAGCATCGGCTCCAACTTGATCTCCTTCATCACCTGAAACACCTGGATCAGATAAACCAGTTATCAAAGTTCCCGATCCTCCCATAGACGGATTTATCTCTGTCCAATCATAACTCGGACAATCTGTAAACGCTATGTCCGTAGGATCATAAATAAAATAGCCATAAGCGTCTGGGCCTAAAGGAGTATGCATATTAACCTGACCAATTTCAATGTTGAATTCAGTAAACTGATCAAAACCTAAATCATTATACAGATGCAAACGCATAGGAATCTGCATTCCTGGTATCAATATTGGTCGAGCATAAATTTGGAAACCTTCTATAGTGCTGCCAATGCTGTTTCCTGCAATGGAACCCACATAAGAATTGCCATCTGTTATTGAAACCAAATCGTTTAAAGAGATTAACTCTGCAGATACATCAGTAACGGGAGAAACGGAATTATTCTTTATTATTACATCCAATAGACCGTTTTCCCCCGGATCAAGAATATTATTGCCACCTGCGGATATAGTATAACTTTGCGCCACCAAAGAAGCATTATATGCACTTAAATGAAAATCAAAATTATAGGAAGAACTATCGGCGGTGGACAATTCTATGGAAAAGCGAATATTTTGCTGCGAAGGTAAATTGGGGAGTATGCTGAAAGTAAAGAGAGAATTTGACCAAACTGAAGCATTGGCGTCCACTTGATTAAAACTCGTCTGCCCGTTCAAAATAGTAATATATGGATCAGTTGAAGTAATTGTAGCAGTCGTGGCAGCTATGGTTGCAGCGGTAGTATTTTTTATCTCCAAATTAACAGCTATGGTTTCTCCCGCTTCGGCAAAACTATCTCCATTTCCACTACTTCCTGAAGATCCATCGTCAACGATTAGCTTATTTAAATAAACCAGAGAACCGCCTCCATCTACAGCCACAATCTTTTGCTGGGGCTTGAAATTATGCTTGGAAACGGTTAAAATAAGCTCATTCAATATCCCGCCCGAAATATTAATAGTTACATTACCCTCTGCGTCCGTATAGCCCATACCGACAATTGAATTTTGTGCTGCACTATACAGAGTTACGGTTGCTCCTTCCACAGCCGTTCCGGATACATTATTTATTGCCACATCCAATAAATTGCTTCCACAGGGAAGAACATCTTCACAATTTATACTAAACTGGTCTGGAATTTTAGTGAAGACCTCCACTGTAGGATCACCCATCAAATTACACCAATGAGAGAAATAATTGGCTTCATTATCATGGACTGAACCATATATCTGTTTTAGATAAAGCTTGGCATTTAGCAATGCTTCTCCCATGCTATGCATACCATAAGTGAAAATTCCATCATAAACTCCGGCATTCAAGCAATTGTTAAAGGTTGTATGAGTTCCACTTGTGGACATCCCAATCGCAGTAATTGCACCTGCAGGTGCAGCAGAAGTTCCTAAACGGATAAATTCTTCAGTAGTTGCAGTGCTTTCAAAATTTCCAGTGCCGCAGGTTAATATAGTAGCATGAGGTAGTTTGTTTCCATTTATCAAACTACTGGAAGGATTCCATCCGCTCATACTAATATAACCACGATAATTGAAAAAGGATACACCTTGGTTAATGCCGCTATTAATATAAGAAGGAAAACCACCGGTATAATCTTCCAGGAAAGTATAATCTGAATTAGTTCTTTTTGCCATTTCTTTAATAGCTTTGTTCACATAAATCGTAGAAATCCCACTGGAAGTGGTATCTCCAACTAATAACATTCTGTTTAGCCAGGATGCAGCGGTGCCCGTAACATTGATATTCTTTTCCACGGCATAAATCTTGGCTAAAAGCACATCCAATTGGCTGACATTTTCTGCCGAAATTCTACCGATGAAAGCATCTCCCAGATAGTCATTGCCAGCTAAAAAAGTATATGGATAATCACCTTTACCAGAGTAGGAAGACCATTGTTCTGTATATGTAGGAATAGAATAACTGCCTGAAGTATCACCTAACAAAATTATATAATCTGGACGCAAGGCAGGATTATCATATTGGGTTTGAATATAATTATGAATTGCTTGATTGGATGTTCCACCCGTTTGAGATGTATTTACAACATTAACTTCATATCCCTTTTCTTTTTTCCAGGTAACATACTCGTTTAGCTTTGCCAAAAATATTGAATCCGTATTGTTGCCGTAAATCAATAATATTCTGGCTGGTTGAGGTGCCATCACGGCATTGCGATAATAGGCAAAATTACTGATCATTGATTCATAAATATTGGTAAACGCATAAGAATATCCGTTATATGCTGGTATTTCGTTGATTCCAGGCCTATCTTTGATAGAAATTTCCACTTCCATATTTTTACATATCTTGATCTCTTCGTTAGCTGCAATATATTGAATCGGATTTAGGGATATTTGCACAACTCTAAAATCACGCAAAATTTGAGGTTGACTGTAGCTATAATTGCTTTGAGGATATAATGAAGAACTTTTGTATGCAGTCCGATTATGTTCCAAAGCTGTTTCCTGTTCTTTATCAGCAAAAACAGGTTTTGGTTTTATCCCTTTTCGAGATATCATTTCTCCAGCAGTTACTTTAACTTCAATATCGCCCTTGGGCGGAATAGCAACCCAAGCCGAAAACATAGGCAATTCAGGATAACCTGTTTCCGCAGTAGATGATGCACCTTGCATACTTAAAATTTTATAACCGCTGTTTCCCAAATTGTCAATCTGCAATTCAGGAACCTGAAGTTGAAGTTTAATCTGGGTTGAATTTTGAGCTACTACTTTTAGCGGATTAACATCCGTAGCTACTGATTCTGCAAATAGGATACCAACCATACAGGTGAGTATCAGCATAACTAATTTGGTTGCTTTCATTCTTGTAATTCCTTTATTTATTCAAAATAAAAGAACCTGAAGTTAGCTTTCGATAACTTCAGGTTCTTTTGATACATCTATGTTTTGCCTTTATTACTATTGCATTTTGTAAATTAAAATACCTTGGTCACGAGCTCCCACTAACAATTTACCATCCATAAACTGAACGGTATTAGTATATCCGCAGGATGTTAAATGTTCAATCAAGCGTGGTTGATCAGGAACACTAAGATCAAATAAATATATTCCTCCACTTCCTGACGAAACGGCAAGTTTATTTCCTGAAACAGCTAAAGTAGTGGCATAACCAGTTGTGTCAAAAGTGGAACACAATACAGGAGCTGCAGGATTACTGATATCAATTGTATGCAAACCACCTTGACGGCTTGCTACATAAGCGTAATTTCCTTTTATTTCAACCTTTTGGGCTTCTCCGCTTAAATGAATGTTTCCTACCAGATGATGGTCATTTCGATCATAAATGTATAAACCAAGCTGTTCTGCAGCAAGATATATATAATCAGCTGTTATGGAAAATCCTGCCGCAGCACCCGGAGATAACGAAAAAACATTGCTGTTAAACAAAGTTCCATCGTAATAATCATATTTGAAACTACCGGCTGCACAATAAGCACATACCATTTTGTATGTTCCCTGCGCAAAAGGTATCGGAGGATCAATGGTAAAACCACTTAAGTCCTTGATATTATTGGTTCCGCCGATGAAATCAAGAACATAAATAAGTGAATCAGGATTACTTGTATCAATTGCCCTAATGGCATCCGTTGCTGCAGTATCCACCAAAAAAAGGAAATTATGTTCCGGGACCACGGCAATCTTTTTAATTCTGCCTAAAATTTTTTGGCTTCCATCATTCGCCCAGAATTCCGTAATCCATTTTAAATGATAATCAGAACGGTCAATCATAGAAATGCCACCTTGATCCTGAGCCACATATATATAATTATCGTCTAACACTATATCTAAAGGATTGCCAACGATCGGAATTGAACTTTCCAATGATAGCAACTGATCTTCCTGATATTCAGTATTCCTTTTGGCACATGATCCAACCATTATCAAAGCGATAATTATTAATATCATTACATAACTTTTAGGCATTAATTTCCTCCCTTGCCCGTTAGTTTATAGTTATACAATAAAGCAAGAAGCATTCCGAAATAGTAGTTTTACATTCATTTTATGCTTATCTCTCTATAAAAAATAAGGAGATGCCAGATTTAATGGTTTCTTCATATTTATCACTGTGTGATTGTATCTTTCTATTGTCCATAAAGTTATCCTTCCA
>JBDKSF010000018.1 GCA_039680785.1 Candidatus Cloacimonas sp. | reverse complement strand
GCAGCTCAATTAGTTTATCTTACGAAAGCCCACAAGAGGGAGACATCTCTTTTTGGAAAAAGGTCTCTTCCGAGCTTAATGGTGATTTTCTTAAATTCTACATAAATGGGATATTACAATATCAATGGAGCGGAACAAGCGATGTTTGGAGTCAAGTTACATTCCCTGTGACCGCTGGAACTAACATTTTCAAATGGGAATATCTAAAAAACAGCACAACTTCACAAGGTAGCGATTGTGCCTGGCTTGACGATATTGTTTTTCCTGCCACAGGAGGCCAAACAGGAGTTCCAGTTTGTGTAATTGATGTTCAGGATATCAATTTTGGACAGGTTACAACTAATACCTTTGCTTCCCGGGAGATTACTATTTCCAATACTGGAACCGCTTCAATGCTGGGAACTATTACTACTGAAGCGCCTTTTTCTTTGGGTGAACTCTCTATGACTACTCAGATATTGAATTATATCCTTCTTGCCGGGCAAACATTCTCATTTAATGTAAATTTCTTACCCCTCCAAAACATTGCTTATAGTGGCTCCGTAAATATCAGTTCAGATGATCCCAATGCTTTGGTAAATTCCATTCCCCTTTCCGGAACCGGAAAACCAGTTGCTAACGAGGATCCTGTTGTTACTACCATAACTGCTTTGAAAGGTTGTTATCCCAATCCTTTCAATCCGAGCACCGCCATCAGTTTCAGCTTGAAAGAAAACACTAAGGTGGAACTGCTCATCTACAATATTTTGGGACAGAAAGTGAAGACATTGGTAAATAAACCCTTAGAGCCAGGTGAACATACGGTAACTTGGGATGGAACGGACAGTAACAATAGATCTGTTTCCAGCGGGATTTATTTTTATAAAATGAAAGCAGGAAACTATACAGAAACCAAGAAAATGGTTCTAAAGAAATAATATAATCGGAGGACGCAAGTCCTCCGTTTTTTTATGTAGCCGGAGGATGCAAATCCTCCGCTTTTTTTGTTACCAAACAACACCGTTTTCCTGTAAGAAAAAAAATTACAGCTCTATGGCAAACTCCTGCTAAAGCTCAGGACTTAGCAATGGCGGCAACGGGACAGCCCAGAAAATTCTTGCCATCTCCATTGGCACAATTTCCGCAACCAGTGCATTTTTCTTTGTCAATAACCGCTTTTCCGTTTTTTAGGGTAATGGCTTTAGCGGGGCAAATGCGGACGCAAAGTTTGCAACCAATGCAAATGTCATTATCTACGGCATATACAATTTTGTCAGTTGCAGCCACCGTTTCTGCCATTTTGGATGTAATGGAAGTGGCATCAGCGATATTATCTTCTTTATTTGAGAAGTCATTTTTTGGTTCGTTAGGTGTGGTTTTAGCCATATTTGGCGATTTGGAAGCGGGAGTATTATTTTCATTTTCCACGCTGTTTTCTTTGTTCTGAGCCGCAGGATCATTTGTAGTTATACTGTCTTTGAGTGTATATCTCGGTGAAATTGATTCCACTTTGGCTGTTTTTTCCGGTGCCAAAGCTATGTAGAAAAGATAAATAAGGATAGTTGCCAAAAGCAATAGGACGGTCACTTGCAAAAAAGTTCTCATTTATTGTTCCTTTTCCCATCTGATTGTATCTGGTTTAGGGCATTTTTGAGCGCACCGAAAACAGAGGATACAATTGGGATTATCTACAAATTCAGTTTGCGTTAGGTTAATATTCATTGGGCAGTTTTGAGAGCATATTCCGCAATCATTACAGCGTTCCAGATTCCGATGCATCATTAAACGAGGTAAATGAAGCATTTTACTTAACATTTGAAAAAGATTCAAAAGAGCGGCATAGGGGCATAAAAATCGGCACCAAAACCGCTCCCAAAATATACCTCCCACCAATATTACGAGCACCACGATCAATCCAGATATTGCAATGGAGGGTAAAATGGAAAGGGCAAAAATAGGGCAGGAGTGGATAAAAAGATAATTAAAACCCAGCAAGGATAAAATTACCGTTAGGGCAAGAACAATATATTTAAATTTGGCAAAATGCCTCTCCAGATAAAGAGGAATTTGTTTTCTCCGCTTTTTCTTTTTATAGTTCAGCATAAACAGCAACTCTTGAATGGTTCCGAGAGGGCAAATCCATCCACAAAAAATACGACCGTAGAAAATAGATAAAACCAATATTAAAAAGCTGAAGGCAATCGTTAAAGCAAAAACCGTTTTAACAAACCTATTACTTACACCAAAACAAACAATGGCATAGGGGCATATATGATGGATCGTATAGGGTAAACCCCAATAAATGATGCCAATGAAAAAGGCAACCGCCAGCAATAAAAAAACGAGCTGGATTAAAGACCTGATTTTTATTACACTATGAGTAATGCGCATAAAAATGATAACCTCATATTTATTCTTGCCAGATGCCTTCTATTCCATTTTTAGCTCTTTTCAATCGCCAATCTGCAATCTTTCAGTCCCAATGAGGATAACGCGATATAGCTTGCGCAAACTGGGAATCCGATGCCTATTGCCAAAATATTATCGTATCTCTCTGGCAAAGATATACTTTCATTTCTTCCCTACACCTAACCAATATATATATCAATATTATCCCGTAACCTTCCCGTGTTTGATACGGGATGGTTACGGGATGGTTACGGTTTGCATACGGGTTGGGCGTAGGGAAGATGTATCCTTCTGTTAATAATCTTTTTAGGGCTTTGATTCGGTTTTAGAGAGTTCCGTCAAATCCGATAAATAACCGTTAATGTCATAAGTCAGTTTGGCTTGCACTTCGGTTAAAAGTTTACGGATATTATCGAAATCCTTATATTCGCGTGCATAACCTAATGCAAGTTGGGCGAAATATTCCTGATCTGGAAATAGCAACAACCCTTTTCTTAAATATAGCAGGGTTTTTTCTGGATAATTATCCACCATATAGGCAATTATGTAGCTAAGATAAATTTTCCAGCCCTCAGGATATGGAACAATGGTGTTGGTGATAAAACTATCCAGTTTGTCCCATTGACCCGTTTTGCTGTAGTAGTTGATGTAAAATTCTGTCAGCTTTATATCGTCTTGCACGAATTTTTTGGCTTTATTTATATATTCCATCGCCATAGGATAATTTCCCGTATCTACGAAGTAATTGGCGGCACGCACATAGCCAGAACCGTAATTCATCACCAAACGAGTCATATTATCGTCTTTATATACCCTTTTATTATCTATGGAGCGATAACTGTAAATCCTATCTATATTGTTCAATAAACGCTTGGGGTTGATTTTTTCAGCTCCGCCGGTGTTAACGATTCTGGAAACCATTCCTTCGTTACGAACATAGTCCTCAAAATTAACAAAACTTTCACAAGTCACGGCAAAATAAATTGGACGCTTGCCGTAATTATCTTTGATGATTTGCATAACCGCCAAATCCGAAACACGATAGAAAGGTTCATCTTGTCTCCATTCAGCTGTTTCTGGAATTTGCATTGTAAAACCCATTGCGGGATTATCCGGAGGACCGGGTATGACCAGCGGTTCTTGCACTTTTTGAGGTTGGAGATTATCTAATTGCTCATCCGGAATGGAAAAAAGCACTCCTTCTTTATCGCGTAGTTGTCGTATATACCAAGCAGTATTAAGCAGGGAAAGATTGGCAACGGAAACATCTTTACGAATGCCTTTCAGACATTTGTTTTTATAATCCATCGCTTTGGCAATTGCCGCTTTGCTTTCTAAAGTGGGATAAACATCTTGGGCAGGATAAATATTCTCTTTGGAATAAGGATCTTTAACCGCCTGAGCATACCAAAGAGGAAAAGTGTCATTATCACCATTGGTAAAAATGATGGCATTTTCTTCCAGCGAATTAAGAAAATTCAATCCGTAATCCAAAGCGATGAATTCCTGTGATCTATCGTGGATTCTGTATTGAGTAATCATATTACTTAGCGGGATAAGACACATTATAACTAAAATAATGCCTCGCGCTATCTTATTTTTCCAGAGGGTGACTAATGCTAACGCTCCCATTCCCAACCAGATAGCCCACATATTATAGGCAACTACAAAAAAGTAATCCCGGTCACGCACTTCGGCATTGGACAGATTCATTATGTAAACCATCACGATTGTGGTAATTAGGATAACGGACAAAAAATAAGCAAAACTATGTTTATTCTTTTTAAACTGTAGCACGGCGCCCGCTACACCCAGAAAAGCAA
>JBDKSF010000017.1 GCA_039680785.1 Candidatus Cloacimonas sp. | reverse complement strand
CAGAAGTAGCGGAGAAATTACAAATTAAAGATATCGCCAGTTGGAAGCAATATCTGGGTTTGGAGCCATATAACGAAAAATTGGATCAGATGAGTTTACGCAAATTGGGCATCACTCCCTATAAAGCACTGTTAGCAAAACAATATAGTGTTTATGGTTTTACGGAACTTTCAACTTTGAACGAAGTTGCCTCAGCTCTGAATATGCCCATTAAAAAAATTAAACAAAAGATTGGATTGGCAAAGCCCAATTCGCAAAAATGGGATTCATACTCATTACAATCATTGAATGTAACTCCTGAAGACATTAAAAAAATTGAACAGGAGTTCAATGAAAAGAGTATGGATTTTGGGCTTAATGTAACCCTGGTAGGAATGCTGACAGTTTTTGTAGCTTTATTAATTACCAGTATAATAGTGGGACAGCTAAACCTTTTGAATCGTCCTTCTAAAAAGGAAAAAGCCGATCTTAAAATATCGCCCGGGGGAAAAGTTCGTGCCGCTTCCGCCACTTTAAATCAGAATGTAATTGCTGCCTTGGTTACGGCTGTGATGTTGCATGAACAAACGCTGGAAGAACAAAGAAAAATTGCCCTAACCTTCAAACGCACTCCTACCAATCAATGGCGTGCAAAAGCTATGTTGAATATGCCAAACAGAGAAATGAACAATAGACGGAGAAATAGATGAAGACCTATAAACTATTAATCAATAACGAACACTTCGAAGCCAAAATCTTGGAATATAGTCCTACGCATGCAAAAATAAACCTGAATGGAACTGAATATCTGGTTCAAATAGAAAATGACAAAATTGATAGTGTGCCCAAGCTGGCAGCACAAGAAAAAGCAGTTCCTTTGGCTCCTGCCTTCAATAGTAACACAGATCTTAATTCTGGTGAAATTCATTCCCCCCTTCCCGGAGTAATAGTCACGATCCCTGTTTCCGAAGGAGAGGAAGTAAAAAAAGGACAAGCCATAATCATTATAGAAGCAATGAAAATGCAAAGCGAAATTGCTGCTCCCATTGATGGTAAAATTGAAAAGATTCTCGTGAAAGAACGCACCCCCGTAAAAGGAGGAGATTTGTTGATGACGATTTCCGGAACTGAAATTAAAACTGCCCCCCCGGCAAAGCCCTCAAAACCAAAAATAGCGGAACAGCCGGACAAAATTACTCAGAAAGATCCCATTTTGCGTGCTCCTCTCGCGGGAGCAATTATGGAAATAAAAGTGCAGGTTAATGACTATGTGAAAGAGGGAGATGTAGTTGTAATTTTAGAAGCGATGAAAATGGAATCGGATATCTACAGCCCCCGAAACGGAAAAGTAAGCAAAGTTTATGTTCATAAGGGAGATATAGTTCAGGATAATGATCCCCTAATTGAGTTTGAGGATTAGCCGTATGCAGGAACTAAGCCAGTTTATCCAAACTACGGGATTCCTAAATGTAACCTGGGGAAATCTGGTAATGATTATCTCCGGAATGATCTTTATCTATTTGGGTGTGGCAAAAGAATTTGAGCCACTGCTTTTAATACCAATTGGTTTTGGTATCGTGGTGGGAAATATGCCAGGCGTTTCTCAACAGGGGCTCGGAGTTATGAATGAGGGCTCTGTTTTATACTATCTCTATTTTGGCGTAAATAAAAGTATCTATCCTTCGCTTATCTTTTTAGGGATAGGAGCGATGACTGATTTTTCCACCCTCATTGCCAACCCGCGGCTTATTCTTTTGGGCGCAGCAGCTCAATTTGGAATTTTTGCCACTTTCATTGGCAGTATTCTTTTAGGATTTAATGTGATGGAAGCTGCCTCAATAGGAATTATTGGAGGCGCCGATGGTCCCACTTCCATTTTTTTGGCTTCCAAGTTAGCGCCGCATCTTTTGGGGTCAATAGCTTTGGCAGCATATTCATATATGGCACTGGTACCTGTAATTCAACCACCTATTATGAAATTGCTAACTACTAAAAAAGAGCGTCTTATCCGGATGAAGCCCTTGCGCGTTGTCTCCAAAAAAGAAAAAATCATTTTCCCCATCGTTGCCTTTGTAGTTACCACTTTTATTTCTCCCGGCAGCGTAGTTCTTTTGGCAATGCTGTTTTTGGGCAATTTGTTAAAAGAAAGCGGGGTAACTGAACGCCTTGCCAATAGTGCCAGAACTGTTTTAATTGATGTTGTCACCGTTTTAATTGGTTTAACGGTAGGAGCAAAGACCACAGCGGATGTTTTTCTTACGCCGGCAACGCTGAAAATCTTTTTCCTGGGGGCTTTTTCTTTTGCCGCGGCTACTGCCACAGGCGTTCTTTTTGCCAAGGTTATGAATCTCTTTTCCAAAAATAAGATTAACCCACTAATTGGAAATGCGGGTGTTTCTGCAGTTCCAGCTTCGGCGCGCGTTTCTCAAATTGTGGGCCAACAATATGACAAAACAAACTATCTACTGATGCATGCAATGGCTCCAAATGTCGCCGGAGTCGTTGGTTCAGCAGTTGCTGCAGGTGTCCTATTAGGAATTTTAGGAAAATGAAACACCATCACAAAAAAATATAGGAGGCAAAAATGCCAAAAGTCCTGATTGCTACCGAAAAACCATTTTCTGCCGATGCAGTTCAAAAAATCAAGGCAGAGCTTGAAAAAGCCGGATATGATTATTCCTTTTTGGAAAATTATACCGAAAAAAGTGAACTGCATAATGCCTTAACTGATGCGGAAGCAGTAATTATCCGCAGCGATATTATTGATGAAGCAGCTTTTAACGCCACTCCAAAACTTAAAATTGTAGTTCGTGCCGGCGCCGGATATGACAATATTGATCTCAATGCCGCCACGGCACATAATGTTGTGGTAATGAACACTCCAGGCCAAAATTCCAACGCCGTTGCCGAATTGGCAATCGGAATGATGATTTATATGGCACGGAATAAATTCAATGGAAAATCCGGCACAGAACTGGCAGAAAAAACACTAACTCTATATGGTTTTGGTTGGGTTGCTCGTTATGTTGCCAAAATCGCCAAAGGAATCGGAATGGATGTTTATGCTTATGATCCTTTCATTGCCGATGAAGTTATGCAAAAAGAAGGTGTAAAACCCTTACGCACCGTAGCGGATATCTTCAAATTGGGCGATTATATTTCTCTGCATATACCCGCCACCAATCAAACCAAAAAGTGCATTAATGACAGCGTTCTTTCTCTGGTAAAAGAAGATGCCGTTTTAGTCAATACCGCGCGCAAGGAAATTATCGATGAAGATGCACTGTTAAATACCTTTGCCCAAAAGAAAAAATTCCGTTATGTGAGTGATGTTGCTCCCGATAACAGCGCTACATTGTTAGAACAGTATCCAGAAAGAGTTTTCTTCACTCCCAAGAAAATGGGCGCTCAAACTAACGAAGCAAATTCTAATGCCGGCATCGCTGCCGCCAAACAAATCATCGCTTTCTTTGAAAAAGGCGACAAGACCTATAAAGTAAATTAAATCCAGCTTATTTAGATACAATGGAAGGCATTTATTTTCTTTTGCCTTCCATTGTTTTTTGCCTTATTATATAGGCAGGCAAGTTCACACCAAAAAGGGGATTAAATAGCTAAGCAATAGCCATTTGTTGTTTGTTTATAGCTATTTTGAGCACGAAAGCACGATAAAATCATTGGCAAACCAAAAGTTGCCAATCCATTTTTCCCTACTGTCTTTTGGGGCATAAAACAAAAGCCCCTTCTTGAGAAAGGGGCTTAGGTCTTTGACTTAGGAGGTCGCACATTTTGTAACCTATGAGTATAGGCCACTAACCAGTAAGGGGGTACTGGTTATTTCTGAGATTCATCTTTACTATTATGCAATACCTACGCCAAAGTTAATTTATCTTCTATCTAATTGCTCTGCATAGCTTTAGGCAATTTCTGAAGGCATCGTCCCTCTCGCTTTTGTAGATTATTAGAGACAATCTGTTGCCATATTTCCACACAATTAGAAACCCTCGCCCTTCTCTTTTTTTCTTCATACCTGCCAAACGCCCATAATATATTTGCTATTTTTACAAAATCCAATATTTTATGTTATAGAGAGAAGTTTTTCTAAAAAAAAGGAGTTCGATATGCAAATCCCTTTTA
>JBDKSF010000016.1 GCA_039680785.1 Candidatus Cloacimonas sp. | reverse complement strand
CTGGCAAGTTCATAAGATCAGTTCTCCAATCACGCGGTTGGAAACAAATAGCGCTTTGGAAGTTAAAGCCAAGCAGTCATTCTTTAAAGTTAGCATTCCGATCTTAATCAGTTTTGTCATTTGCTTATCATAAAGGTCGGTTAGTTCAACCTGAAAACGCTCTTTAAACTCTTGCAAATTAATGCCGTTGCGTAAACGCAAACCCATCATTAAATAGTCCTGCATAATTCTTTCGGGGGAAAGCTCTTCTTTTTGCTGGAAAGTTATTTTGCTATCCACACTTTGATAGTAGATATTTAGGTCACAATAATTTTGATAACGAATTGGGGCAATCCAGCCCGCGGCAGAAACTCCCAAAGCTAAATAATCATCACTCTTCCAGTATCTTAAGTTATGCCTGGATTCAAAACCGGGCAAAGCAAAATTGGATATTTCATATTGGACATAGCCAGCTTGCTTTAAATGCTGGCAGAGAAATTCATATTGTTCTGCCTGATTTTCTTCCTCCGGCAATTCATTTACTTCTTGGGCAAGTGAGCAATCGGAATCCAAAGTTAAAAGATAGCAGGATATATGTTCCGGTTCCAGTTCCCAATAGGCATCCATCGTTTGTTGCAAGGACTGAACGGAACTATTTGGCAAACCGTAAATTAGGTCTAAAGAAACATTGGTGAAATGCTCTTTTCTACAGAGGGCTATTTTATCCTTAATTTGTTCTGCTTTATGGCGACGGTTTAGCCAGGCAAGTTCTTTATTATTCATACTTTGCAAGCCAATGGACAAACGGTTGACGGGTGTTTTATGCAGTTCTTGAAGATAGGGCTCGGTAATTTGCAAGGGGTTAATTTCCAGGGTAATTTCAGCATCCTGCAAAATATTTAGTCCCTCTAAGAGAGCGTTAATTTGGTTTGCACTTAAAAGCGAGGGAGTTCCACCCCCAAAATAAACAGTGGCGATAGGTCTTTTTAACTGATTGCCGTAGAGTGCTTTCTCTTTTTTTAGATAAGTAACATATTCATTTATAGCGCTCTGTCCATAAGGAAGCGTGAAAAAACTGCAATATCCGCATTTGGATAGGCAAAAAGGAATGTGAAAATAAAGTCCTAATGTGGATGAGTGAAAATCCTGTTCCATCGGATATGTGGATCGTCATAAAGTTTATTGAACTCAATACCTCTGCTGAAGAAAATCAACCAAGGCGTGCCAGTGATACTTTTGCGTTCCAAAAAACCCCAATAACGACTGTCTTCACTTACATCGCGATTATCACCCATCACAAAATAGCACTTATCGGGAACTTTTATAGGGCCGAACCAATCGCGGTTAAATATTTTCCGAACCGAGGTAGAATCACCTTCAGTCCTCACTCTGTAAGGTTCATACCAAGGATTCATTGAAACATAATCAAAGCTGTTTTCGGGATAAGTAAAATATTCCACTCGTTCCGGAGAAGCGGGTGGACTGGGAACTGCCACTCCGTAATTTTCAAAGCCCTTGGTATATTCTTTGCCATTCACATAAACAATTTTATTTTTCACTTCTATGGTATCTCCCGGCATCCCGATAACTCTTTTGACAATATTTCTGCGGGCATAATAGCTTATATGAAAAGCAGTTAAAGGAAATTTGGAAAAGCTTTGTTTCTTGTTGATATAGATAGGAGGGAATATTTTGATAAAATCATCTTTATAGTCCTTATGTTCAGGAGTGCCTTCTTCAATTTTGGGATAGCGAAAAGTGACGATTTCGCCTTGTTTGGGGTCACTGAAAAAATACTTTATCTTATTGGCTACCAGATAGTCACCTACTAAAAGTGTCTTTTCCATCGAAGAAGAAGGAATCAGGAAATTTTCAAAAGTGTAATTGCGGATAATCATTGCCACTACAAAAGCAAAGAGAATTGCTTCCGTCCAATCTTGCAGACCAGGTTTGCGTTTATGAAATTTTTTCCCTTCCGGCAGGGGGGTTACAGTATAGGGCAGAATATCCGATTTAATTTTTTCTTTTTTGGGGCTGATTTTATCTCTCATCCGTAACTATCCTTATTATTTATACCATTTAAAATTACAAAGCTAAAATTACAGCGTTTGTGTCAAGCAAAAGCTTTGCGGAGTTCATTAGATCAATTATTTTTAGGTATAGAGAAGCGGAGAGAGTTATCTTCTTGATGTCAGCTGCCTATTTGCCATACAATTATCATTATTTATAGTTAAAATGCCAGCATCAACAGGGACTCTACTTCGGCAGCGGTAAATTGACTCACCATACCAATTTTGGGGCTAATCATAATAAGCTTAACTATTTGCGGCAGTTCATTTTCCTTAATTCCTAAGTCCCTTAATGACTTTGCCATACCCCATCCTTCCAATTTGTCGCGAAAACGATGCAGGGCACGCGATACATTTTCTTCATCCCAAACATTTTTTGCCCAGCGTAAAAAGCGGGCAGGGTCTTTTTCGCTCATATATTCAATCCAGGCAGGAAAAATTACTCCCAAACCTTCTCCATGTGCAATGTCAGGATGCAGAGCGGAAAAACTGTGTTCAATATTATGGCAAGCCCAGTCACCACCTCTTAAACCAATTCCAGAAATACCATTCAATGCCATAGTTGCGCACCAAGCCAAATTACTTCTGGCAAGTAAATCATTGCCATTAACCTGAAGTCGATTGGTCATTTCTATGATTGTCTTTTGTAAAGCATCGTCTATAGCCAAAGTAGCAATGGCTTTCTCATCGGCAAAATAGAATTCCAGAATATGGGCAATGGCATCCATAGCTCCATTGGCTGTCTGTTTGAAAGGCAAACTATTTTGTACGGAAGGGTCTATAATACTTACGCGAGGATAGAGCAAAGGTGAATAAACACCCCATTTTTGCAGGGTTTGAGAATTTGTGATGACGGCAGTTCCATTCATTTCACTACCAGTGGCGGAAATGGTTAAAACGGTATAAATGGGCAAGGCATTGCGAATACTTTCCTTTTCTTCAAAAACATCCCAAATATTATCCAAATAAACACCGGCGGCAACAGTTTTGGCAGTGTCGATCACACTTCCGCCTCCGACGGCAAGAATCGCCTCCACTTTATCTTGCTTGGCAATTTGGCAGAGTTCTTTCACTTTTTCCAAAGTGGGATTTGACTGCACTCCCCAACCCTCAATTAAACGGATATTTGCCTTAGTAAGGGATTCCAGAACTTGATCATATACACCGTTTGCTTTTATGGAACCACTTCCGGCAACCATTAAGCAGCTTTTGATATTTGCATTTTGTAATTCGCTTCCGATTCTTTTAATCTTGCCTACGCCAAATTCAATCCGCGTTGGATTATAAAAACTGAACGCATCCATTTTTCGCTCCTTTATTAGACATCACTATTTGATTCTATACATATAATAAAGCATATCTAAAATAAAACAAGCAAAAAAAGAATGAGGG
>JBDKSF010000015.1 GCA_039680785.1 Candidatus Cloacimonas sp. | reverse complement strand
TGCTGAGGCAGATTGGTCATAGCATCTGGATCATTTATTAGTGATTTGTATAGCCAAGATAGTATCTGTTTTGTTCTATAAACAGGTATATCCGGTTGTAAAGAGATAATGTTTTCTGCCAAATCTGCAGGTAAGAAGGAAAAAACATTCTTTTTCATTGTTCTATTGTGGGGATGCTAATTACTTGTAGCTTGTAATAATCATCCAAATCTAATTCTGATATTATTCCTTCTTCGCTGGCAAGCATAACTTTTTTACCCAAAACATTTAAACGAAAAACCATCATTTTCGTGTTTTGATACATTACACAAGTTCCTACTATGGGAAAGCCCTTTGCTTCTTCTACATAGAAATTCTCTTCAAAATTGAGACAGCAAAGTAAGCGACCGCAGGGACCGGATATTTTGGTTAAATTACCTGCCAGATTTTGATCTTTTGCCATCTTGATGGTCACTTGGTTGAAACGCTTCAAAAAACTGCCACAGCAATATTGTTTTCCGCACATTCCAAAACCACCAAGACGACGAGCTTCATCTCTACCTGTAGTTTGATGAAGTTCAATTCTGGTTTTGAAGACGGTTGCCAATTCGCGTACAAAACTGCGAAAATCAATTCTTCCTTCTGCGGTAAAGAAAAAGGTTAGTTTGTTACCGTCAAACTGAAAAATTGTCTCAATCAGTTTCATTTCAAAAGGATAATGCTCCAAAATGGAAAGAAATGTTTTGGACGCTTTTTCTTCCTCGGCGCTAAGATTTTTCATTTTTTCCAGATCTTCTTGAGTAACTTGTCTGCGGATGCTGTAATTTTTTCCCGATAACAATTGAGCATCCAGATCTTCTTCTTCAATGCTCAAATGAACAACTTGGGCAATATCATCACCTCTTTCCACTTCTACAATGATTAGGTCTTCGGGCTGAATATTAAACTTGGTAGGATATCGATAATATCCTATTCTACCGGTGCGAAATTCTACTTCTATATAGTTTTGCATTATATCCTCAGATTATATATTTGTTGATAAAGGTCTTTTTCTGTTTCGGTGAAAGTGAGCTTGCGGCGTTGCTTAACGATGGCAGCGGTTTCACAAAAAGCAGGAAATCTATATTTATCCCATTTTCCTGCTTCACCCCAGGAAAAATCGGGTATAAAATCACGCATTAAATTTGTTCCATAAAGATTACAACCTATTCCAATAACGGTTCCGGAATTAATGCTGCAATTGATACCTGTTTTGCTGTGATCTCCAATAAAACAACCCCTGAATTGAGCTCCTGAATCTACCTTGCTTTTGGTTGTATATGAATAATAGCTGATATTTTTATAGTTATTTTTAAGGTCACTGTTATTGGTATCCGCTCCCAAATTTACCCATTCGCCTATATAAGAATGGCCTAAAAATCCGTCGTGTTGTTTATTGCTGTAACCCTGAAAAATCGTTCCTTCAACTTCTCCACCTATTTTGCACATTGGACCTATTGAACTACCACCGTATATTTTAGCTCCGATTTTGATGAGGGATTTTTTGCCTATATAAGCAGGACCGCAAATAACGGCATTTGCCATTATGCGTGCTCCGGAATCTATTACAATAGGACCCTCAGAGGCATCTAAAATAACACCGGGGGCAAATTCGGCTCCTTCCGCAATCCAAATGTTATAGGGATGTAAAACAGTTACTCCGGGTTCGGTTTCAAAATAATTTTCGGCTTCGTAGAAGTGCCTATGATAATCCCGAACAAGCATCCTATTGTTGTCTTGAATCAGATCGGCAAGAGAATTGTATAGCTGAAGGTTACAGAATTTACTTTTTAGATCATCCCTCTCAGGAAAGATGGAATCATCGTTAACTTTCATTGCAACAATGTCTTGTCCGCTCATCAGACAAAAACCAAGGGAGAGTTTATCAATTTGCTCAATTGCATCTGCGGTTAAAACAAGCCGAGAATTAATATATAATTTTTCGCCCTTTATTTTGGCATTGATTAACCAATCCGGATGTCTTTCTTTATAAAGCGGAACAAGTGACTCATCTATTATTATGCTGGTTTCACCGGAATTAGCAAAGGTGTGCTCCAAACGCTGACGGAGTTTTGTAATTCCGCAACGAAGATCTCCAATGCTGCGAGTGAGCGTTAACGGAAAAAAATTTGAACGCGATTCATCATCAAAGATTATGATTTGCATTATGATTCCTTATATATGGTTTTTTCCCGTGCCAAACAAAAATATTGAATTGCCCCATCAGCATCGTAAATACAAGAAAGAAGTTTTGAATCAACAGCCAAACCGGATAAAACTTTAGCATATCATTGGTAATTTCAAAACGGGAACGGGAATAACTAATAGTGATGCACTCAATGAGAATGCGAAAAAGGAAAACCATTAGGGCAATTTTCCAGCTGAAAAACAACATTAAAATACAACCCCAATATAAACAGGCAAGTGAAAATAAAATAAAAAAGAACTCAGGATTGAACTTTAGCTGATATTTCATATTGGAAGCCCAGCGACTGCGTTGATTTAGTAATTGTTTCCAAGATTTTACAGGTCTTGTATAAACATAGCTGTTAGGTTGAAAATTGAAAATTATCTTGTGCCCTTTGTTGCGCATCAATTGTAGTAAATTTACATCGTCTCCGGAAAGCAAATGCTTAATTTTACTAAAACCACCCACATCATAAAAAGCAGATTTTCTATAGGCAAGATTTTGACCGATGCAAGCCCAACTTTTATTTATGGTGTAACCGCCTCCTAAAACCATATAAGTGAGCGCAAAATCCAGATGTTCATATTTCTGCACGAAGGATGCTTTCTTCCAGTCGGGAAGGTAAGTTCTGGAATATCCTGCAACCATAGAAACATCATCGGTAAATAATGAAACCATAGAAGATATCCAGGTTATGGGAACTATACAATCGGCATCAGTAGTAATAATTAGTTCTCCGTTTGCGGTATCAACTGCTTCCTGCATTGCCTTCTTTTTAGGGGAGATAGCATTTTCTCTGCCAATTATTTTCAGATAGCGTAAATTTAATCCGGACTCAATAAAATGATTAGCTACCTGCTCAGTATCATCTTCGGAATCATCGTCGGCAAGAATAACTTCAAACAACTCATTGGGATAATCCTGATTTAGCAACCGCAGCAATAATTCTCGTAAATTTTCAGCTTCATTGCGAGCCGTGATAACTACGCTTACTGTCCTTTTTTGAAAATTGAAAACGGGCTTGTATTTCTTATGTCCGAAATAAAAACGAATGCAGAAGGTGCCGTAGGTTAAAAAACCAGTGGCAATAAAAAAGCAGAGGATATAAAAAAGGATGTTCACTCAGTTTTCCAGTTTTTTAAGCGTTCCCCAATGAGTGGGGTAAAAATTGTAACTTAAAGTGTCTGAACGAGCTGGCGGGATATTATCCTCAATAAAATACTCTGGAATGCCTTTTTCCGATAGAAAACCTGTTCTGGGATTGATATTGCGTTGAACGATTTTATCTGGCACTACAAAACTATAACGCGGATCATCACTTTTGGGTAAACGCCCTTTATTTTCATTCCGAATTGCTTTGGTCATTATTTGACCCCAAATCGGAGCACAACTTGCGCTGGAAGAAATGGCAGCATTATTATCAAAGCCATTCCAGATGCCTAAGGTATATTTACGGTTAAAACCTATAAACCAGGCATCTCTATGTTCACTGGATGTTCCTGTTTTACCTGCTGCCTGCCAATAATAATTGTTTCTGGCTGCTGCGCCTGTTCCAGAAGTAACCACAGATTGAAGCATAGAAGTCATTAAATATGCTACTTCAGGAGAAGTAACATTAAATTTGGAAGTAACGCTGCGTTCCAAAACTTTTCCGTTCATATCTTCTACTTTGGTTATGAAAACGGGTTTGGTTCGATAGCCCCCATTAGGAAAAGTAGTAAAGGCAGAAATCAGATTTATCGGTGTTACTTCATAAGCACCTAAGGCAGCTGAGTAATCCTCTGCCTTTGCATTAATTCCAAAACGGCGAAAGGCATCGTTAACTACATCCAAACCTATATCCATAACTGCTTTAACTGCCCAGACATTGTAGGAATGGGTAATGGCAGTCCGCATTCTGGTAGGTCCATAATATTCACGGCTAAAATTTTGCGGCGACCATTCTTTGCCGTCTCCTCCCACTAAAGATAGAGGAGCGTCTATAATAATTGTTGCGGGAGTATAACCTTTTTCTACGGCAGCGGTATAATAAGTTGGTTTAATTGAACTACCTGGTTGACGCTTGGCTTGAACGATGCGATTAAATTTACTGTGAGTAAAGTTGCGACCTCCAATCATCGCTAAGACCTGCCCAGTGCTATTTTCCATTAACAATAAACCACCCTGCAGATAATGTGTATTGATATCCACGCTGTTCTTGGGAACACTACTGTAGCGCATAGCAACGGGATAATTTTTTTCCGCATTGGATAAATAACGATTTAACACGGAATCTGCATAAACGGAGAGATCAACATCCAAAGAAGTGTAAATTTTTAAACCGCCTTCAAAGAGTTTCTCGGTTCCATATTTATGTTCCAAATACAGACGGATGTATTCTATAAAGTAATCAGTTGAATATTGCTGCATAGAACTTCGGTCGCCTGTTATACGAGAAGCAACTGCCTCATTGTATTCTTCCCGAGTGATCTTTTTGGCCTTCAACATTTTACTCAAAATGAGATTACGCCTTTCTATCAAACGCTCTGGGTGCTTTACGGGGCTATAGTAATTGGGTCTTTGGATCATACCTATAAGGGCTGCTGACTCTGCTAAAGTTAAATCGCGAGCGTGTTTTCCGAAATAATACAAGGAAGCGGTTTCCACTCCATGAACCTGTCCTCCCCAAAAAATCTTGTTGAAATAGATTTCCAGGATTTCATCCTTAGTAAATTCCCGTTCTATCCTGAAAGAGAGGATTAATTCTTTCATCTTGCGGGAAAGCCGTTTATCTAAAGTAAGAAACATATTGCGAGCCATTTGT
The DNA here is from genome assembly GCA_039680785.1 of Candidatus Cloacimonas sp. Classification (NCBI taxonomy): domain Bacteria; kingdom Pseudomonadati; phylum Candidatus Cloacimonadota; class Cloacimonadia (SeqCode); order Cloacimonadales (SeqCode); family Cloacimonadaceae (SeqCode); genus Cloacimonas (SeqCode); species Cloacimonas sp. (SeqCode). The sequence goes on along the minus strand of JBDKSF010000015.1, from coordinate 5,833 downwards.
TGGGTAATTGTGCTTGCCCCCTGAGAAAAATCCATCCGAGTAATGTCCACAACTAAGGCGCGAATATTACCTAAAATATCTACTCCGAAATGGTGATAGAAATGTTTGTCTTCAGTTACGATCAAGGCATCAATAAGATAGGGCGGAAGCTCCTTTAAGGAAACAAGTTTGCGTTTTTCAAAAGCAAACAGATATACCATTTTACCATTGCGGTCATAGACCTCGGAACCGGAATGTAAAGTGTAATTCCTTAATTCACTCGTGGGTGGCAAGCTATCTCTATAAAACCATAATGCACCGATAAAAACACCGGCGATCAAGCAAAAGGCAAGCCACAGGTATTTTAACAGTGTATATAGTTTTTGTTTCGTATCATTTTTCATAATTTTAATTCGGAGCTATAGTTTTTCCTGTCTATATATATAGTTAGGTATGCAATAATGCAACCGCTAACCAACGCAATTGAAAGCAAGATTGGTGTCAACACAAAAACTTTATTACTTTTAATTAGGATAATGCGAACCATAGTTAACTGCATAAGATTGTGAGCAATAGCTCCACAGATACTGATTCCGTATAAACCAAATCCGATGTGCAGCCAGCGAACAAACAACATAACAATTACAGCAGCCAGTCCTCCTGTTAAAGATAAAACTGTGGAAGGGCTAAGTAAAGTGAGAGTTGCGATTCCCCCTAAAATTGATTTGCTAATGTTAACGATGAATGCTTCCCAAATTTTATTGTGATATATCAGATAGAGTATTACAATATTGGAAAAACCTACTCTGATAAAAGGTAATGGCAGCATACGCATAATCATATCTTCAATAATATGCACAGACGCGGCAATAGCTGTCCAAAATGCAAGCTGTATAAGGGTGGATTTATTATTTATATTCATTGCAGATATTGGCGGATAAAACCATTGGTGGAGCTATACAATTCGTTTATACTACCGTTGAAAATTACTTTCCCTTCATTCAAAAAAAGAACCCGATTACCTATGCTTTCTATATCTTTCAAAGCGTGAGTGATAGTTATCAAAGTGGCAGAAGCAGTATCCACTATGCGGGATATATAAAACATAATTTCTCTGGCAGTGATGGGATCAAGCCCAGAAACGGGTTCGTCAAAAATTATATAATCAGGGTCATAAACAAGGGCTCTGGCAATTCCAATTCTTTTCAGCATTCCTCCGCTGAGCTGAGCAGGGTAAAGTTCTGCCGTATTTTCTAACCCAACCATTTGAAGGCAGTGAATTACTTTTTCCTTAATTATCTTGCTTTGTTTTTCTCCGCGTTCATAAAGAGGGAGTGCTACATTTTGGAGAACTGTGAATGAGTCCAATAAAGCAGCATTCTGAAAAACCATCGCAAAGCGTTTTTTGGTCGCTTTTCTTTGTTCATCGGCTGCTCTGTGAATATCTGTTCCGTCTATAATAACACTTCCGGAGACAGGAGAATAAATCCCTAAAAGCGTCTTTATTAGAACTGTCTTACCGCATCCGCTTCTTCCCAGAATAATCAGATTATTTCCATTATCCAAGCGGAAACTGATATCGGATAATATTTCTCTATTATTAAGAGATACATTGAGGTTATTAACTTCTATCATATTTACGCAGATAGAATAAAAAGCCGATTACCAATCCGGAAGCATTTGCCAGAAAGTCATAAATAGATACATCTCTGCCTCGAATATAGGTCTGATGATATTCATCCAAACCGGCAAGCAAGATGAGCCCAAGATACAGGAAAATAATTATCCTTAATTTCCAGTCCTTAAATCTCAACCAATTACTAATCAAGCAACCTAAAACAGCATAAATGACAAAGTGTTCCATTTTATCTATGCCAATTATATTCACGGAGGGAAGATTTTGGGACGGTAAGGAAGATAAAATCCAAATCAATATAAGCCAAAATAGAGCAGGGTAGATAGTTCGAAAAATTTTCATTGCTTTATACTTATTAAATCACAGTAACAATTTATCGCTTTCTTTTTGAAAGTAGCTTTCACGGGAAACTGGTTATTATAAACCCATAAATTCAGTTTATTATTGTCTTGCAGCATATTGTGAGTAACCATATCAACATAAGGTGGTTTAATGGATTTGGAATTATGAAAAGTAATTTCATAAGGTATGGCAGCATATTCTCCCATAGGCGTCTTCACCTTTTCGGAAGAATGCTGAATAACTTCTGCCTGCAAACAAACGCCATTAACATCAATGAGGTAAACTCCCGTTCCAGCACTTCCGGATATAACTTTTGCCAGAAATGAATAGACATCTCTCATATTTTTTAAGATCGGGTACTGGGTCGCGCTTTTATCTGAGGAACGATACATTGTTGCTTGAGTGGTATTATAATTGTAATTTACTGAAACTTGGTCGTTAACACTATGTTGGCGAATGATACGAGTATAATCCAAAGGTAGAAATTTGTCATTATACTTTATGCTGTAGATATTATTTATTTGAGGAAATAGAACTGACTCTTTTACCGATTTTACTCTAATTTCAATGTCGGCATCCTTAGCATCTTGTTGAATAGTGATTCGGGCAATATTCATACCCAATGCTTTCATATAATAATCGGAAGTAAAAGCAGCTAAAAAACTGTGCAAGAGAAGAAAAAGAGTGAAAAAGTATTTCAGGTCTCTTCTCCATTAGTTAGCTGCACTTGAATTTGTTTGATGCTTTTTTCATCGGCATCCAGTATTCTAAATTCAATCTGATCATTAAAATGAACAGTATCACCTATCTCAGGAACATGATTGAAGTAAGCAAGCAGAAATTCTGCCAGGTTATCATAATCTTCTACCGAAATTTCGGTGGAAAAATTCTCATTGAATTGACGGATGCTGAAGTTACCGCTCAATATGTAAGTATTTTCGTCTTTTTTAATAAGCTCGGGAATTTCATCCTTATCATATTCATCTCTAATATCACCCACTATTTCTTCCAATATATCTTCCAGGGAAATTATGCCGCTGGTGCCTCCATATTCATCCACAACAACGGCAACCTGCAATTTTCTTTGTCTAAATTGATTTAACAGTGTTTGCACTTTCATATTTTCGGTCACGAACCAAACTGTGCGCATTAATTGCTTAATTGTTTTTTTCTCAGGATACAGCAGAAGGTCTTTCACATATATTATACCAATGATTTCATCTATGCTTCCACGATATACTGGAATTCTGGAATAACCACTATCTACGATAACTTTTTTTAGTTCCTCAATACTCTGGTTTTCTTCAATGGCGGTAATTTTAACGCGGGGGACATAAATCTCTTTAATCTCTGCTTCTCTAAACCTGAATAATCCTACCAGCATCTTTTTTTCATGTTCTTCCAAGCTATGACTGCTACTTTCGGACTGGATAAGATTATGAAATTCTTCATTCGTGAATTGAGTTCCCACATAGCGATCAATATTCTGATGGCTGGAAAATAGGTCACTGATTTTTTCCAACACCCATACGGCAGGATAGAAAATAAATCGAAACAAAATTAGGGGCAGAGAAAATAGTTCGCTTACAGTATCGGCTTTGGATAAAGCGATTAGTTTGGGAGTGATTTCACCCAAAAATAGGATAAGAAGAGTGGTAAGTATAATTTGAATCGTAACCACGGAGGATACTGTATAACCATATTTTGAGCCGATTTGTAAGGCAAGTAAAGTTCCAAAGGAAGAAATTGCCAAATTAACAAAAGTATTACCCAATAGTAATGTTATCAGTAATTGTCTTGGTTTACCCAGTAATTTTAAAATCCTTTTTGCACTGCTTTTACTGCTGTTTTCCAATCTTTTTAAATAAACTCTTGAGAGAGAAAAAAGCGCTGTCTCAGAGCCGGAAAAAAAGGCAGATAATGCAAAAAGGACGATAATTATAAATGCTTTACCGTCATCCACTTCTAATTTTCACCTTGTGTAAGTTTAAAATAATATTCTTCTTTCTTATTCATTTTTTCAGCATCCGTGCTGTGAATATGATCATATCCAACCAGATGTAAAAGACCATGTATTAATACAGCTCGGAATTCATCTTCTATAGTTCTTGAATCCTTTTGGCGTAGAAGCTGATTTATGTCAATAACAATATCACAAATCCGAATCGGTTTAGCTGAAAATCCGTCCTCTCTAAACTGTTCATCTATCTGGCAGGGGGGCAACTCGGCAGTAATAAAACTCAAAATGTCAGTAGGTTCGTTCAGGCCTCTATATAGTTTATTGTATTTTGTCATTGTAGCGCTATTTACCATCTTTACACAGATTTGATAAGAATGAGCAGGATCTTCTGTAGAACAAATCAAATCGGCTATTTTTTGCAGGGATGGCTCCGGTATAATTGCTTCTCCCAATAATTCCAGATCATTCATCTTTTTTTTCTTCCGGATAGTCAAGCCGCTTACGATATATACTTTCCAAAATTGGGATAAAGTTCTCTTTAATTTTTTGCAGGTCTTTCATTGTTACGGGGGCTTCGTTGAATTGTCCCTCTTTAAGTAAATAGTGAATAGTTGTATCCACTATGTTAGCTATATCTTTTTCGTTTTCTATGGTTTTGGATTTGGTTGTGGATTCCACAATATCCGCCAGCATCACAATTGCAGCTTCTTTTGTTTGAGGATGCGGTCCTGGATAACGATATACATCTTCACTTAATTCTTTACCTTCTTTACCTGCCTTATCGTAAAAATAACGAATTATTGTGTTTCCATGGTGCTGCATTATAATATCTATCACCGGTTGAGGAATCTTATTTTTCTTTGCCAGTGCGATGCCTTCGGATACATGATTACGAATCAATTGAGCGCTTTCATCTGGTTCCATATTAACATAAAATTCAGCTGAATCCTCGTTATTTTCGGTGAAAATCTCAGGATTTACTATTTTTCCGATATCATGATAGTAGCTTCCGACCCTGGCTAAGAGAGGATTAGCGCCAATTGCTTCAGCTGCATGTTCTGCCAAATTTCCCACTACCAATGAATGATGATAAGTTCCTACCGCTTCAGTTGCCAAGCGTTTTAGTAAGGGATGATTAAAATCCAACAATTCCAAAAGAGTTTGCTTTGTAGCTCTATTCCATTTGCGTTCATAATAGGGAATGATAATCAACAAACCGGTCACACTAAGCGAAGCAGAAATAAATACATAACCTATAGAATGCAAATTAGTTAACAGAGTATCCCTCTTGTAGATTCCGATACTTATGACAGTAACTATCAGCGAGATAAGCAAATATACCCATATCATAAGATATTCATGCCAGGAGTTTTGTTGTTTTAGCATAATTAAACACAGCACGGTAGATAACAGCATTGTAACCAGCGTAAAAGTATCCCAGTTTAAGAAGGGACTTATAATAAGCATATTACAAATGGTATAGAGCAAACCGAATTCAAAATTCACTAATATAGCGCCAGCCAAAGATATCATCGCAAAAGGAAGTATCAGATTTCTACCGGATAAGACATAATTGATAAAAGCAGCTAATAGAGCAAGGACAATAAAACCCAGATTAATCGGCAAAAAATCGGTTAACGCAACTTTATCTGTTTTGCTTTGCACCCAAAAATAATGATTGGCTAAAGTAACTGTGATAAAAACAAAAATCAGCAAACCAAGGGTTAGCAGCATTTCTTGCAAAGGGGATTTTCGAATTTTTTGCCGTCTAAATGCTTCTTGTAAGGACTCCAGTTTGCGAATTTCTTCCGAAGTGACCCGGGAATTTTTGCGCACTATAATTTCATTGCGTAAAACCATTCCTTCATTTGGCTGCACCGATTCCAATGAATTTTGGCTTAATTCATTCAATTTTT
>JBDKSF010000014.1 GCA_039680785.1 Candidatus Cloacimonas sp. | reverse complement strand
TATCTGGTTCCATAAGAGTAGTTTTCCAATTCTACCCAATCCATTGATTCCCAGCAGTTTTTTGTTTTTTAAGCTCAGATTCATTTTGATTTGCTCCTTTTATTTTTTTGTTTTATAAGCAATGCACGCTAACCAGAGGATAATGTCCTTTGTAAATAGCTCCGCTGATAGCATCCAGAGCTATTTTATCGCCTGCTTTCAAACAGGTGTCCCCTATTTTACAGTTAGAATCAGTTTCAGAAACCACCAATTCTCTGCAATTTACCACTCCGATAAGTCCTAAACGCGTAGCTGTAACTGCTGCATGAGAAGTTACACCTCCCCGGGAAGTTAACAATCCCTGACATTCAAAAAGCAGCTCCAAATCATCCGGCACAGTATCAGGACGCACCAAAATTAGGGATTCCCCTTTTCCTGAAAATGTTTCTATATCTTCCTTGTCAAAAACGATTATTCCATTAACCGCGCCTTTCCCAATCCCAATTCCGTAGGCAAGTATTTCCTGTTCTCCTTTTATTGAGCCAAATACATTGTAGTCAGGGGCTTTTTGAATTATCTGTTCGCGAGTTTGCAATATATATAACTGATCCGGAGATGGTCCTTCAAAAGTGAATTCCATTTCCTGATGCGGATAATTTTTATCTTCAATCAGCTGTTTTGCGTAGCGCAACAGAGCATTGTAAATATCAGGAAAAGTGTTTTCCAAAGAGCTTTCCACCACTGTCTGACTATGTAATCTTTGCATTTCCGAAATGGGCAAAGTATGCACTAAACCAGCTACAACATCTTCTCCTTGGCTGCAGAGGGTAAAATCACCATTCAAACAGATTCCCCCTTCCTCATTAAAATCGGCATAAGTAAATAGAACTCCGGTTCCTGATTTTAGCGAGATATTGCCCAAAACCATTTTTTGAATGATGACAGCAGTGCCCCATTCGTCGGCAATATGCAGTTTTTGACGATATAAGCGAGCTCTGTCTGTATTCCAGCTATCCAAAACATTGGAAATTGCTTTGTAAAGTTGCATAAAAGGTCTTTGTTCCAGTTCAATATTATGTATTTCCAGCACTTTTTTATAGTCCTGAACCATATCCTGCATTTGAGCATCGGAAAATTGTGTTTTTAGTTCAACCTGATATCGCTTTTTATAATTTATCATTACAGCATCGAATTCATCGCGAGGAATGCCATAAGCCATTCCCCAACTTTGAATTAGGCGTCTATAGCAATCCCAGGCAGTCCATCCGTAATTATATTTTTTGGATAGTTTAACCGTTACATCGTCGCTTAAGCCAATATTCAAAAATGTATTCATTGCTCCCGGCAAACTCATTGGAGCACCGGAACGCACAGATAACAGCAATGGCTTGTCAGGATCTCCCAAAACCAATCCCGTATTTTTCTCCAGGATGTTTAAATTTTGCATTATCAGAGCATCCAGTTCGTTGGAAATATCAGGATGAGTATTTATTATTTCTCTATGGCGAAAAAGATCAGTAGTAATAACACAACCGGGAGGAATGGGAAATTCGTATTGAAACATCCTTTTCAGAAAATATGCCTTAGACCCCAACAAAACTTGATTTTCAATGCGAGAGTTCTTTTTATTCAGATGAAAAAAGAGATTATCCGGATCATAACTAATCACCTTGGGTATATCTGCGGGCTTAAAGAGGGACTTCATTTCGGATAGGGACTCAAGAATCCGCGTGATAAAATTGTCCAGACCTTGCACCAAAAATGATTTGGAAAGCAGGTTGCGGTAAAATTCCTCCGCAAAAATATCCAATTCCGTATTTCCGCGTTTACTTTTATCCGCTATGTGCGAACCAATCTGGCGCAGTTGAGTTTCATAAAATCTATAATAGTATTCGTTGATGATTTCCACCACGCCATCTTTCAGCAGCTTAAAAATATCAAGATATTGATCTATGGAAAGGTTACTTAAATATTTAGCCGATTTCAACATATCCAAAGCCGAACCGTAAGCATCATTCGTAACCATTATTTGTTTCATTGCATAATCGTAAAGTTCCAGAATACGAATAATGCGGCGTAAAGTTTTTCCCGTAATATAGTTCAGATTCAATTGTTGGACATCGCGTTCAAAGAGTCGTTTCACTACATTTTCTATTCTGAAAATCATTCCCATTGCTTCCAGTTTGGGTTCGCGATACATTCCATACATAGAAGGAATGCCAGCGGCAATGTGTCTTTTGTAATATATGTTTTCCCAGGCAGTAGTGGCTTTGGGATCCAAAATCACCGCATTCATTTTTCCAATGTAAGAAAGCAATTGCCTGATAGAATTGTCATAGTCCTTTCTTAAAAAGCTGTTGGCAAGTCGGGTTTGTTCGTGAGCATTGAACCAATTGTAGCGCGTAAGAAATTTAACGATATCATAAGGATCAAGGTTATATTTATCCTTCAGCAAAAAATGTGAATAGCATAACAGCTTCAGCCGGGTTAAAGAAAAGTCCTCCGGTTCAGTTTCAAATAATTTACTCACTCTTTGCCAAGAGAGGGAAAGCAACTCATCCGGACTAAGATTATTTTTGCTTAAAAATTCATTCACGGCGCTGTTTTGCTTTTTAGTAAGATCATCCGGAAGCATAATATACATCATCACATCTTCGGGAACCATTCCTTTCAGCTCATTATAATCAAGATTTGTCCAATAGCGCAATATCTTGTTTATCAGCATTAGGTGCATATTATTGCTTTCGGTATGAATCTGTTTGCGCAGAAAATGCAATAAGAGGTCTTTTCTATGGCATATTTCATCCAGAGAAGTGCTGATATCCCTTATTTCACCTTCCGCTCCAATTTCATTGAAAAAAACGGGAAACATTTTCAGCAAGTGCTTGGTTTGCACGACCACAGGTTTGAAATTAGAATTCAAAAAGGCGGAAACATCTTTTTGAAATAGGTCCGTATCGGATATAAAAATCCCTTCGCGACTTATGCTGATAATTAAATATGCCAACAGGTCTTTGCACTTCAGCGGATCAATGGCGATTAATTCCAGCAGCATTCGCAAATGTTTTATATGGTTTTTATCCACTTCCAGCTGCCAATCATTATCAATCTTGATTTTCCCGGGCGGAGTGAATTCCAATTCCATAATTTTGGGTAGCAAGTGTTGACAGTGTTTATTATTGTTATGTGAAAGAACTGTTTTACCAATAGTTAAAATACAATCCAGCACAATGTTAAGACGAGTTTTCTTAAATTCATACAAGGTCTCAAAGATGGAATTTAGCATCAGGGGAACTTCTTCTTCACTCAGTTCGTTTTCCAAATCGGATAATTGGCGATTCAAGTCCCACAGCAAATGATCTTTCAGTTCCTCCATCCCGGGTAAACCCAATAAGTAAAAAATGTATTGGATGCGCATAGTTAATGTTTTAAATTCACATATCGCTTCCCGCATTGAAACAGCTATGTCAGAATAAGCGGGAATATCTTTCAGAGAGGCAAAGGTCTGTCTGTTTTCCAGCTCTTTCAGCCATTTACTGTAAAATTCAGCGCCTATTTTAGCAGAGAGCTTTTCTCTTTCGTTTGCGTTCTCAATCCCCATTTTATGTGCCCAATTTTCAATGTCCGTGGTTTGTTGCCAGAATTCCAAACCCGCTTTCAATAGGTCTTTCAGCAAAACAAAACATTCAGCATTGCCATCATACACTTGTACTAAACGAGTTAAACATTTACGACAAACGCCGTTTATGGGTATGAATCTTTCTCTGCTGCGTCTTTGCCAATTAATCAGTTCCTTCAATAAAAAGGCATATACGCTGGCTGGGATGTCCTCTTTTTCACACAAAGCAGAAATAAAATCCAGATATTCTATTATTATTCTTTTTTCTTGCAGTGGCTTACTGCATTTTTTAGCAGCCAAAATATATAAATTGCCTATTATGGTTAAGGTCTTTTCTCTATCAGGAAATTGCACATAAAACCACAAGTCCCCCAAAATACTTTGCCGGATAAGCGTAGCAACTGCTTCAGGATTTGTATAGGGATGATACAGCTCTTCCAAAAAAATTTGGGCACGCTGATAAATGCCATAATTACCTTCAGTTAAGAAAAGTAACCATTTTGCCTGTTCATCAAGCTCTATTTCGGATACTTTGGTAACTGCAAGATTTTCTGCCAATGCTTTTGATTTAAGGGTTTCCAAGACCTAAACCTCATATTTTATTGCAAAATCATAACAATGCTTTTTCTTTAATATATTGGGGCAGATTTCTGTCAAGGAGTTTATCGCTCAAGATATTAGCTTTCTGCCTCGCGGAGAAGTTTCCCTCCATAACCCAATGACTTTCCTCCAACATTATCTGGCGCAGATAATTACACTTAAATTTCGCCCATTACCGATAGACAGTATATAACTTATTGGCAGATGAAAGCTTATCTTACACTATCGTAACACTTCTCTTACACTGACCTTGTCTCGTTACAGAAGTGTTACTTAAATGTTACTGCATTACTAAACCATCGAGTAAGCGGCTTATGGGCAATTGGCGATATCTCTCCAATCCATTTTTCATCCCCCTCCGTGGCTAAAAAAAGTATTTGACTAAATAGCTTATCCTATTTTGTTGGAAAAAAAGAAAAAAATCCGAAAGAGGATATTATGAGATTAGCGATTGAAAAAAAGGATCTGCTTGCCCGTATACAACATCTTGTATCTATTGTTCCTACGAAAAGTACCTCTCCGATACTGAACAATTACCTTATTAATGTATCCGAAGAGACCAATATGATGAGCATTTGCACAACGGATTTGAAGCTAACTGTTGTAGTGGAATTTCCCGCTGCCGTCTCTGAAGGTGGAACAATTGCCGTTTCTGCCCATCATTTTAATGAAATTATAAACTATATGACAGATGCCGTTATCAATCTTTGGCAGCATGATGACCTCTTGATGATTCAAAGTGGGAAGGTAGATTTTAATCTGTTAATTGCCGATCACACTCTTTTTCCCGTTGTTCCTGAAACCAAATTAAACAATGCCATAACTCTGGATGCCGCATTATTCAACCGAATGATTGACAAGACCTATTTTGCCGTTTCCACGGATGTAAACAGGCCCATACTTACTGGTGTTTGTTGGAAAATTTATTCCGATCATCATATTATGGTGGCTACAGATGGAAGAAAAGTTGCTGAAATTAAAATACTAAATTCCTCTCTGCTGCCTTCTTTAGGAGTAAATGATAATCAGGAAAACAATATCTTCACGGATCAAGATCAACTTTATGTAGAAAAAGTGATTCCAGTTAAGACACTGCAGTTTATGCAAAAAATCTTCAACGAAGAAGTGAAAGAGCTAAAAGTGGCTATGGACGATACTCGGATTCTGTTTTCTTATGGTGAGTTCTTTGTTTCCTCGCAAATTATGGAACATAAATATCCTGATTATGATAAAGCATTTCCAACCGATTTACCGAATAAATTCGTCATTAATAAAGATGCCTTGATGACGGCCATCAAAAGAGTTGCCCTGGTTGCTCCGGACGATAATATGCGTATCCATTTTGATTTGGATAGTGAACGCTTTGAAGTTAATACTTCCAATCGCGATACAGGCGACGCAAAACAAAATATGGATGACTATAATTATTCGGGTAGTTCTACGGGAGTTTCTTTTAACTACAAATATATGCTGTCCATTTTGGAAGCAATAGATACAGAAAAAGTCGTCATCAAACTCGGTTCTCCCAAAGAAGCGATGATGATTTTCAATGAAAATGCCGTTCCAGACCAGGAAATTACTTTCCTCCTGATGCCTTTGCGTTCATAAATAATGTGAACCTGGTTAAAATTGAACTGGAGAATTTCCGCAACTATCTGAAAAAAGAGTTCAGTTTTGAGGCACAAGGTGGACTGATTATAGGTCCCAATGGTTGCGGAAAAACCAATCTACTGGAAGCGATTGCCTATTGTAGCATTGGAAAATCGGTGCGTTTTCATCGCGATGAGGAATTATTGCATTTTGATAAGCGATTTTTTAGAGTGCAGGGTTCTTTCATTAGTGATCAAAATTCTGCCAATACAGTTGCTTTAAGTTATGCCGATCAGCGTAAACTATTGAAAATTTCTGATCTGCCAATACGCCAACTAAGCACCCTCTTTGAAGTGATAAAAATTATCTATTGTGCCCCTGAAGATCATCTATTGATAAGCGGTTCACCCCGTTTTAGGCGACAATATTTTGATCTGGCAATTTCTCAACTCTATCCACCTTACATATCTGTTTTAAGACATTTTTTGCATCTGGTTCAACAACGCAACGCAATGCTGAAAAGAAATTACAGTAAAGAAGAACTGCTTAGCTGGAATTCTTCCTTTGCCGATTCCCTGTCTGAGGTCTGGAATTATCGTAATAAGTATCTGAAACAAATAAACAAGGCCTTCAAAGAGACCTTCCAAGATGTTTTTCCTGTCTCCACTTCTATTTCTTTGGCTTATTTACCTTCCCTAAAAATGCCTCTCGAAAGTTCCGTGGATGATATTATCAAGCATTTAGCCCAGCTGGAAGAAAGAGAAAAAATAACGCAACATTCTTTAGCCGGAGCTCATTTGGACGACTATGAATTTAAGCTGGCGGGGAAAAAAATGCGTATTTATGCTTCTCAGGGACAAAAACGCATTGCCGTGATCATCTTGAAACTGATTCAGGCACATCTGATTGAAAATGTAACTAAAATCAAACCCATTCTGCTTTTTGACGATATTTTCGCTGAACTTGATTCATTTCACTCTTTGGCAATTAGAAATTGTATCAATAATCGCTATCAAGTTTTCATTGCCAGCCCCAAAGAAGAAATAGCACAGATCTGGCAGGGCTACCCGATTTTATCTTTAACAGGTGAAGAATAAATGAAATTAAACCGTAACATAATGGGTTGGATGCTTTATGATTTTGCCAATTCGGCTTTTACGACTATAATTGTAACAGTCGTCTATAGTGTCTATTTCATAAAAAGTGTGGTAAGCGGTCCAGCTGGTTATGGAGAAATGCTTTGGGGAAGAGCCATTGGAATTTCTATGACTTTGGTGGCTATTTCAGCGCCCATTTTGGGTGCGGTTGCCGATTATTCTCGTGCCAAAAAAAGAATGCTGTTCATCAATTGCTATATCACTGTTATTTTTACGGCGCTTCTTTTCTTTGTAAAACCGGGCTATGTATTCACCGGAATGCTGTTTTTCATTATTGCCAATTTTGGTTTTAATAGCGCCAATGTATTTTATGATGCTTTTCTGCCCGAAATTTGCCAGCCCGAAGATATAGGCAAGGTCTCAGGTTTTGGTTGGTCTTTAGGTTATGTGGGTGGCTTAGTGTCACTTTTGGTAGCTTTGGTTCTGGTAAAAATTAATGTTCGTTTGGTTTTTCCAGTGGTGGCTTTGCATTTGTTTTTGTTTTCGTTGTTCACTTTTTTTTGGCTGAAAGAATTCAAGCGTCCTTCCAAAAGATCAAACTATTATAAAATTGCCTGGCAAAGAGTGATGTATTCATTAAAAAACATAGCCAGCTTGCCTCAATTGTTAAAATATATCATCAGTTACTTTATTTATAACGATGGAATAACCACGGTAATTGTTTTTGCTTCTATTTATGGAGCGGAACTTTTTGGAATGACGACTACTCAAATGATAACCTATTTTATTTTGGCACAATTCACTTCCATTTTGGGGGCGGCATTTTTTGGCTGGCTAACGGATAAACTGAATGTAAAAATTTCCTTGAATATATCACTATTGATCTGGATTTGCGTTGTTATTTGGGCTTTTTTCTGCCGTAGCGCAACTGAATATTATTTTGTCGGTCTCGTTGCCGGCTTGGCAATTGGAAGCAGTCAAGCAAACAGTAGAACTATGCTGTCGTTATTAACTCCTCGAGATAGACAGGCGGAATTCTTTGGATTTTATACCTTGACAGGACGATTATCTTCTATTATTGGTCCTATATTGTATGGATGGATAGCTCATAAAACGGGAAATATCCGTTATGCGGTTTTAGCGTTGATATTTTTCTTCGTGATTGGCTGGATTATTTTACAAAGTGTTAAGCTGCAGGAAGGAATTGAGCAAGCCAAAAAATAATCAGAAAGCGCCAATCCACTTTCTGCTAAAGTATTTATTTTATTAGCAGCCCAAAGAAAATTATGGCAAAGCCGCGGGCGAATTTTTGTGATACTACAAGACCAAGTTATAGGGAAATGCTTTCTCCGTTTAAACAAGGACTGAAAAGCTTCCCCTACCAAAAAAGGAGAATATGATGAAAAGAAAAAATGTTATCATTCTGATGCTGTTTATATTACTGCTAATTTTAAGCAGCTCCTGCAGTAAAAATAAACCAGTTCTCTATATCTTCAATTGGAGCGATTATATTGATCCTGAGCTCACCAAAGAATTTGAACAGCAGAATAAATGTATTATAAAATATAGCACTTACGATTCCAATGAGAATATGCTCACCAAAATAATGAGCTCCCGGAAAGCATTTGATCTTGTTTTCCCCAGCGGAGATCATATTACAATTATGCGCCAAGCCAATTTACTTGAGCCCTTAGACCTTTCTCGCATACCCAATTATAAAAATCTGGATTCTCTTTTATTGGCAAAAGCAGCCAGCTTTGATGAGGGCAATAAATATGCCATCCCCTATTTTTGGGGCTTAACTGGCATTATTTATAATACAAAATATGTTCCCAAAGAAATTCTCACTTCTCAAAGCTGGAATATTTTAAGCAATCAATTCTTCACCAGTAAAAATAAAGTTACGATGCTGGACGATGCAAGAGAAGTTGTTGGCGCCGCTTTAATTTATAATGGTTATGATCTTAATGATACAAGCACGGAGGCATTGGCTGCAGCTGAAAAAACCCTTGCCGAATGGGATAAAAATATTACCCAGTTTGATTCCGATAGCTATAAAAATGAAGTTGCGGACGGAACTACTTGGATGGCTCAAGCATATAATGGAGATGCTTTACAGGTAATGGAAAATAATCCTGATTTGGGTTTCTTTTTACCTAAAGAAGGCACCAGTTTATGGATGGATAACATAGCTATGCTAAAATCCAGTAATAATAAAGAACTCGCCTATAAATTCATCAATTTTCTGCTGGATGCAAAGATCAATGAACGCAACACGGAATATTGTCGCTATGCAACTCCCAATAAAGAAGCAAATAATTTGTTGCCTGAAGAAATCAAAAATAATGCCCTCATCTATCCTAATGAACAGTATTTGCAAAAATGCTATATGATCAATGCCATTGGCGAAAATGTGAAGAAAATAGATAAACTATACGAAAACATTAAACTAAACTGAGAAAGATAAAGAGAGAAAAACAAATGCCGGATAACTTGGGAAATTTAGCTCGCAGCCATTACTGCGGAGATTTGAACAAAAACCAGATCGGACAAAATGTAACCGTTATGGGTTGGGTAAATAAACGCCGTGACTTAGGTGGATTGATCTTCATTGATTTGCGCGATGTAAAAGGCATTTTGCAAATAACTATCCACCCGGAACAAAAAGAGGTCTTCGCCAAAGCCGAAAAAGTCCGAAACGAATATGTGGTTGGGGTTTATGGAAAAATATGTGCCCGCAGCGAACAAAACATCAATCCTTCTCTTCCTACCGGCGAAATTGAATTAGTGGCTGAGACATTATATATTTTTAATGATGCCCAACCCTTACCTGTCCAATTTAATGAAAGTGCTATGGCAGAAGAAGATTTACGGCTCACTTATCGCTATTTGGATTTACGCAGACCCAAATTACAAAATATTATCATTACCAGACATCGCATTATGCAGATTATGCGAGAATTTCTCAATAATGAGGGTTTTTATGAAATTGAAACCCCAATCTTGATGAAAAGCACTCCTGAAGGGGCACGGGATTATCTTGTTCCCAGCAGAATTCAGCCCGGAAAATTTTATGCCTTGCCTCAATCTCCGCAGATGTTTAAACAACTTTTAATGATAGCTGGTTTTGATAGATACTATCAAATTGCGCGTTGTTTTAGGGATGAGGACTTACGAGCAGACAGACAACCCGAATTTACGCAACTGGACATAGAACTCAGTTTCGTAACCAAAGCTGAAATTTTTGACCTCTTAGAGCGCTTAATGCAAAAGCTTTTTAAGGATATCTTGCATATAAACTTAACTATCCCTTTCCTAATTATTCCTTATAATGAAGCGATGGAAAATTACGGTTGTGACAAGCCGGATATCCGTTTTGACATAAAATTACACGATATCTCCACAATCGTCTCTCAAAGCAGTTTTGCCGTTTTTGCTTCCGCTTTGCAAAACGGAGGTGTTGTAAAGGCAATTGCCATTCCCGGAGCTGCTGATTTTAGCAGAAAACAACAGGATGAATTGGTTGAATTGGCTAAACACTTGGGCGGTAAAGGAATCGCTTTTGCCAAAGTTACTGAAAACGGTTTGGAAGGTGGCATCAGTAAATTCCTAAGTCCGGAGGAAGCTACAGCAATAATAGTAGCCACTAAAGCCGGACAAAATGACCTTATTGCTTTTGCCGCAGATAATTATGAAATGGTTTGCAAAGTTCTATCGGGCTTACGCAATTTTCTGGCAAAAAAGCTAAACCTAATTCAGGAAAACAGTTATGCTTTTTGTTGGATTACCGATTTTCCTCTTTTTGCCAAAAACACCGAAACAGGTAAATGGGAACCGGCTCATCATATGTTTACTTTGCCCAAGGAAGAACATATTCCTTACTTGGATGTTCCGGAAAAAATCGGAGAGATTCAAGGTGAGTTATATGATCTTGTTTGCAACGGAACAGAGCTATCCAGTGGCAGCATTAGATGTCATAGATTCGATATTCAAAAGAAGATTTTCGCGATTTTGGGCTTTACCGAAGAGGAATTGCAAGATCGTTTCGGTTTCTTTTTGGAAGCATTAAAATATGGAACTCCTCCTCATGGAGGCATAGCTCCCGGTTTAGACAGATTGGTAATGATAATTACAGGCGCTGATTCCATCCGGGATGTAATCGCTTTTCCCAAAACATTGAAGGCAACTGATTTAATGACTCAAGCCCCTTCCGAAGTAGATGAACAGCAATGGAAAGAACTACATTTAGCACTCATAAAATAGCTGTTTTTAGCAGCGGCTTAAGTCGCGGTTCAAATTTGAGCGCTATGCACAGCTATTTTACAGAAAATAAGTTACCGATCGAAATCGCTTTGGTGATTTTTACTCGTCCAGATGCCCCTGCCGTTCAATTAGCCAAAAATTTAGGACTACATTATCAAATTGTTGCTGCCCATAATATGCCAAGTTTTGAAAGCAAAGTTCTGGAGCTCTGCCAGCAAAATAAGATAGAACTTATTGCGCTTGCCGGCTTTATGAAAAAGCTTTCCCAGACCTTTCTGGAACAAATAAACATCCCTGTGATGAACATTCACCCGGCTTTACTTCCCAAATATGGAGGCGCAGGAATGTATGGAATGGCAGTTCATAATGCTGTTTTTGCTGCCCAAGAAAAGGAAAGTGGCGTAACAATTCATCTGGTCGATCCCCAATATGATCACGGAAATATCATTGCTCAGGAGACCATCACGATTCAGGACTGTAATTCTCCTGAAGAAATTGCCGAAAAAGTTCTGAAAACAGAGCACTCCACTTATGCCAAAACTATCTATCAATTATTGAGTAAGCGTTGATCCGTATCGCCATATCCACCCTTGGTTGCAAAGCTAATCAAGCGGAATCATCCATAATTTTAGACCAATTCACCGATTACACCTTAGTTAATTGGCAGGAAGAAGCCGATATTTACATCATCAACACTTGCACTGTAACCAACCGAACGGACTATAAAAGCAGGTATTTAATCCGTCAAGCGTTGGCTCAGAAAGCCAAAAATCCCTTTGCTAAAATTGTGGTAACCGGTTGTTTTGCCCAACGCTATCCCGAAGAAATCGCCCAAATGGGCAATATTGATTGGATTGTAGATAATCAACAAAAACTTAATATAGCGGACATTCTGGCAGGCAGCAACTATGAATTTATGGATATTATGCAGGCAAAGGAATATGTTTTCAAACCAACGCACAAAATGTATGATCGAACTCGCGCCTTTCAAATCATTCAGGATGGCTGCGATTTTAACTGTGCCTATTGTGCAGTTCCTTATGGAAGAGGAAGAAGTCGGTCGGCAACTTTGGAACAAGTTTTACAGCAAGCCCAATTATTCGTGGACAACGGTTACAAGGAAATTGTCCTTTCTGGCATAAACATAGGGCTTTATAAAGATGGAACTAACAATTTAGCCACCGTTTTAAAGAGTTTAAATGCCCTAAAAGGTCTGGAATTGATTCGTCTCAGTTCCCTGGAACCGCAACTGTTTAATAGGGAATTACTTAACCTGATTCCTACTTTAGATAAGCTTTGCTTGCATTATCACCTACCGTTGCAATGCGGTGCGGCTACGGTGCTAAAACGGATGCAGCGCCACTATACTCCCACCACAGCTTATAGGTTAGTAACAGATATTTTGGAACGAATTCCTTCGGCAGCTATCGGAATGGATGTGATAACCGGTTTCCCAGGAGAAACGGAAGCAGAACATAAACAGACCTGTGATTTTTTGCGTTCTCTGCCTTTGGCTTATTTGCATATTTTTAGCTTCTCCAAAAGAAAAGGGACTCCTGCTTATGATCTGCCAAACCAAATCCCCAAAATGGAAAAAAACAAGCGCAGTAACGAACTTATCCAAATATCGCACGAACTTACATCCAATTATACAAAATTCCTGTGTGACAATGATATTTTATTACGCGGAATTGTGGAAAAAAGTGAGAATGGCTATTGTGAATTCTTGAGCGATCACTATGTTCGGGTTCGCTTTTTGGGCAATTATAAGGTGGGTGATTTGGGACAAGTAAAAAGCAAGGAAGCGCAAATGCCGCTATAACCAATACTTTGTCCACAAACTAATTGGGCAGGTAGGATTATGAACGGCGCAAAAACAGCAGACAGATAATGGGATTAGCTAAGCCAGCTGAATTTTTGATAGGACAAATAAAAAGATAGATCTGAATTCCTCCGTTCCCCTCTCAAAAACATACTCCTCTTTTTTATAGCTCCGTGCTTTTATCCTTTTTCGGTGTTTTCGGTGTCATCGGTGGCTATTATATCTATCTTGCCGGCTCCAGATATTCATCTATCGTGTGATATTTCCACTTAAGCAAAATTCTATCCAGCAAAGCTACTATGCCAAATAATGCCAAACTCAAGGCAACAATCACTAAAATCACGGCAAAGACCTGGGCTGTTTGATAGGATTTTGTAGCTCTGGTCATATAAATTCCCAAGCCAGAAGTTCCCCCTAACCACTCACCAATTACGGCTCCCATAATGCTGTAAGTGGCAGCCAGTTTTAGTCCTGTAAAAAAATTAGGCAGAGCAGCGGGAATCTTTAAAAGTGTAAATATCTTATAAGGCGTTGCCCCCATAGAAGTTAAAAGCCGTATTTGATCTATGGATACACTTCTGAAGCCGTCATAAAGTCCTAAAGCAATGGGGAAAAAACACATTAGCACTACGGCAAAAATTTTGGCGCTGATTCCATAGCCAAACCAAATTATCAACAGAGGCGCTACCGCTATGATGGGAACTGTTTGTGAAATAACCAGATACGGATAGAATATTTGCTTTATTACTTTGGATAAGTTCATTGCAATAGCCGTGAAAGAGCCCAAAACAATGCTGATTAAAAGTCCGCTGACCGCTTCCAGCAAGGTTGGTTTTAAATGATGCCAAATCAAATCAGGATAATCTACAAACACCTTTAATACTTGTAAAGGAGAAGGGATAACCCAGAAAGCAATGATTCCTTTGGCACTGATAAACTGCCAAAATGCGACCAAGATGATCAAAAACAGCAAAGGAAGCAGGATATTTCGGCTTTTCATATCTCGCCCAAAATGCGAATTTCGGTCTGCAATTTAACGCCATAGCGTAGAAAAACAGTGTTTTGGATATGTTGAATAAGCTGCAAAACATCTTTGGCTGTAGCGGAACCAAGATTGACAATAAAGCCACAGTGTTTTTCAGAAACAGCCGCATCTCCGATTCTGAAACCTTTTAAACCACATTCTTCAATTAATTTCCCGGTATAAAAACCTTGCGGACGCTTAAAAACACTTCCCGCACTGGGCAATTCCATTGGCTGTTTCTGCCATCTTTTTTGTTCTAATTCATTCATCTGCTGCCTAATTAATGCAGGATTTTCTTTTTTTAGATGAAACACGGAAGAAAGATGAATTAATCCTAAATCTTGCAATGCACTATGGCGATAGGAAAAATTGTGGTCTGCAGCTCTCAAATGGATACGAGATTTACCAGCAATAATTTTATCCAATACAGGCATTATACAATTGCTGGCATAGAGGATATCCTTAATTTCGTAATTATAGGCACCCGCATTCATAAAAACAGCCCCTCCTACGGAACCCGGAATTCCTGAGGCAAATTCCAAACCGCTTAAACCATTTTCACAAGCGAAATTAGCCAAATCTTTTAGAGTAACTCCACAAAATGCAGAAATGTATTCTTCATCCTTGGTTATTTTAGTAAAATGCTCCGTGCTGATTACCATTCCTTTTAGCCCTTTATCGGAGATAAGTAAATTAGAGCCCTTTCCTAAAATAAAATAAGGGATAGAATGCGTAAGACAAAATTGTAGCAATTCAACCAATTGTTTTGTGTTATCAGGTAGGCAAAAAATTTCAGCGGGACCGCCAATTTGGAAGGTGCAGTGTTCTTTTAAAGGAACTTCACTCTGAATAATTCCTTCCTCAAATAGATGAGGCAATTCCTGGCGTAAAAGCAAGAATGCGCTAAAACTCATAAATGTCCTGCTAAATTACTGAAAAATTTGCCGATTTCGGAGATCAGATGTTGTTCATTTTGCAGTTCTATGCAACGGCCTGGAAGAATCTGCTTGAAATATTGTCCGTAACTTTTTTTGGAAACGCGGGAATCCATTATCAAGACAATTCCACGGTCAGATTTACTTCTGATTAGCCGTCCAAAACCTTGTCTTAAACGCAATAAGGCATTGGGTAACATTAGGTGCATAAAGGAATCCTTATTCTCGCGTTCTAATTTATCGATAAGAGCTTCCACCAATGGTTCTGAAGGGACTTGAAAAGGAATTTTGTATAATATCAACAAGGATAGTGAATCACCTTGAATATCCACTCCTTCCCAAAAAGAAGAAGTTCCAAGGAGCACGGCATTTTTGCTTTTCTTAAAATCATCCAAAATGGAATTTCGGCTGCTACCTTTGCCTTGAGCAAAAAAAGGACGATTGCTATGATAAAGTGTATCGCTGAGATAATCGTAAACAGTATCCAAATCCTTATATGAAGTAAAAAGAGCCATCGTCCCCACATTGGTTGTAGTGAATATTTGTTCCAAACAACCCAATGCTTGGCTTTGGAAAAACTTATCTTTATGTTCAGGCAGAAAACTGCTAATTAACAATAACGACTGCTTGTCATAATCAAATGGCGAATCCACAATGCTTTCCACTACTTTCTTTTCCGTAACCAAATTTAAACCCGCTTGATTGAGAAAGAATTTGAAAGAACCTCGGATGGATAAAGTGGCAGAAGTAAAAACAATACAAGGTATGTTCTTATACAGCAAACGATTTAATAAACCAGATACTTCTACCGGTGCATAACAAAAAGTGCTGGCAGGATAATTGCGTTCAGGATGGAGCTCGTTTTCAATCCATAAAGCATAGTTTTCTAAATCGGGATTTAATAAATTTAGTAATAAATCTTCCGTTTCGGAAAATCTTTGCAGATAACCGCTTAAGTTATCCTTGATGATGTCCAGATTGAGTAACTGCTCACTTTTCAGAGTAGTTAGCACATTATTTAAGGCAACTAAATCGTTGAGAATATTTTTAAGAGCCAAAGATAACGCTTTCAGCAGATTATAAATATCAGGATAAGTAGCAGTGTCTTTTATGCGTAATTTATGGTAGTTTGCTTCTCTGCTGTTACCAAGATCGGCAGCCATAGTAAAGATAGTGGTAATTAGCTGACGCTGTCCATCAAGTTCATTTGTCAGCTTGGAACAAAGAGATTGGATATGGGTTTTAGTGGCATCGGTCAATATACTTTTCTGAACTGCCTGATGAAGTTGAGGTAAAAAACCTCCGGAGTATTTTTTGGCAGAATGAGATAGCTGATTGAACAAGCTGTTAAAATCAGCATAACTTAAAGTGAAACCCAAGTTTTTGGAAGCAGCGGAAACTAAATTATGCGCTTCATCAATTACCAGATACTCATATTCGCCTAAAGTGGAATTTTCCATTTGCGCATCGGCAAGCAACAAAGAATGATTGGCAACGACGATAGATGCGTTATCAATATCTTTGCGCAATTTCATTACATAACAACCGTGAAAATTAGGGCACTTTCTACCCCCACAAAGATAACGATCGGAACAAATCTTATGCCACAGAACACTATAATGGTTCTTGTCAAAAGAGGAATTTTCGGATATGTCTCCCGTGTGAGTGTGTTCTTTCCAAACAAGCAGATTTAATAAACCATGCGCATCGTAAGAAGACATTCCTCTTGTTTGTTCTTCCAAAATATCCTGCCAGCGTCTTTCACAAATATAATTTTCTCTGCCTTTAACCAAAACGGCTTTAAATGGCAAGGGTAAAATTTTGCGCAATTGAGGCAAATCCTTGAAGAAAAGCTGCTCTTGCAGGTTCTTGGTATTGGTGGAAACAACTACTTTGGCTTTATTGCGGTTGCTAAATTCAATTGCCGGAACCAAATAGGCAAATGACTTGCCTACTCCCGTTCCCGCTTCCACTACTAAAAATTCTTTTTTAGCAAATGCCTCGGCTACTTGTTTTGCCATTGACAGCTGTCCTGAACGATATTCATAATTAGGAAATTCGGTGGCAAAAATACCATTTTCAGCAAAGACATCTTGTATGTTGTTTAAAGAACCGGAACCACTATGCTCAATCACATTATTCAGTTCGTTTATCACTGGAACGGGTTTTATGCCTGAAAGTGCCGTTGTGCGCAGTTGTTTAACAATCCATTTTAAATACCCATTTAAACAACTGGTCAATTGCGCTTGCATACTTAAATCCATTAAGCGTGCATTGATCATATAATTATAGTGTGTTAAAATGTAATCGTTCAGAGCATTAAAAAGAAGCCCAGTAGCAATGGCATCCGCATCAGCTCGATGTGCATTATCGAGTTCAATATCAAAAAATGCAGCGAGCGTAGGCAATTTGTGATCTGTAGTAAAAGGCAGATAAATTCGCCCAATTTCCATTGTATCCAGGTACAGGTTATTTAAAGGAAAGTCATTGCCGTTTATTAAAAAATCATTGATGAAAGAGAGATCAAAACTTATATTATGCCCTACCAGAATGCTGTTTCCAACAAAGTTACTGAAATCCACCAGCACTTTTTTAACCGGAGGAGCCAATTTAAGATCATCCGCAGAAATATGAGTTAAATGTTCAATAAACTTAGGAACTTTACCTCTGGGTTTTACAAAGCTGACAAATTTATCAACTACTTCGTTTCCACTAAAACGGATGGCCGCAACCTGAATAATTTCGTCTTTACTGAAACTGAGCCCTGTGGTTTCGATATCGATAGCCACAAATTCGGGCTTATCAGAAAAAAACTCCATATTGGATACTTCGGGTTTAATTGCTTTCCTGGCTTCGCTATTCACACATCTTCCTGTTCTTTAGTTCTCTTCTCGATAGAGGTTATATCTTTGCATCTTTTTTATCAAACCCTGACGGGATAGGCCAAGTTCTTTGGCTGCCTGGGTCTGATTCCATTGATATTTTTCCAGGGATTGGGAGATCAGTTTACGCTCCAGTTCTTCAATTGCATCTTTCAAATTTTTCTTTCCTGAAAGCATAGCGATCGTATTGGAATATTCCGTATGCCGATACACTTCTTCGCTAAAATCGCTTGGTTTGATGAATGTATTGGGCTCGGCAAGAGTTACGGCGCGTTCAATTTCATTTTCCAGCTGACGCACATTTCCAGGCCAATCGAATTGTTCCAAAATCTTCATTGCTTCTGCAGAGAAGCCGGGAACATTTTTGTTCATCCGTTTATTATATTTATCTAAAAAGTGAATTGCCAAAAGAGGAATGTCTCCAGCTCGGTTTTTTAAAGGTGGAACATCAATGCGAATCACATTCAACCGGTAATATAGATCTAAACGAAAATCGCCTCGTTTAACTCTTTCCATCAAAGGAACATTGGTAGCACAAACAACACGCACATTAACTTTTTCGGTTTTAGTGGCGCCGACTCTTTTAATTTCGCCTTCCTGTAAAAAACGCAGCAATTTGGCTTGGGTTGATTGGCTGATGTCGGCAATTTCATCAAGAAAGAAAGTTCCTCCATCCGCAATTTCAAAAAGGCCTTTCTTATCATAAGCGGCACCCGTGAAAGAACCCTTCACATGACCAAAAAGTTCACTTTCCAAAAGGGTTTCAGGTAAAGCACCGCAATATTGAGCTACAAATGCTTTCGTTCTGCGGTTGCTACTATAATGTAAAGCACGGGCTATCAATTCTTTACCTGTTCCGCTGGGGCCTTCCAAAAGGACAGTGGTAGGTGTATCTTTTACCTTTTCAATGATCTCAAATATTTTCAACATTTCCGGGCTTTTGCCTATTATATCAGCGTAGAGATTATTGGAAGACAGCTGTTCACGAATTATGGCATGGCTTTTTTCCAGATTGGCGCTGCGAATGTTGTCTATAATTACAATAATTTGATTGGCAAGAGCGGAGAGTAAATTGATTATGCGTTCCGAGAAATATTTGGAACCGCTTTTACAAAAGAGCAGAACAACTCCCAAGGTATTTTTTCTGATGGACAATGGCAACACCAGAATATTATTATACATAGGAGCAAAATGCGGTTGTTTAATGTTTTCCAGCTTTCCACTCTGATAAATGTCTGTGCAAATATTCAGGAATTGCTCATAGTATTTCTCTTCCGGCGAAAAATTGTTATAGATCTTATATTCCCAGGCATCCGGTAAACTGGGATTGGCATGCAACAATAAAATTCCGCCGTCGGCGCTGGACATTTCCGTTAAACTGGCAAGGGACTGTTCAATCAGAACATCCAGATCAGTTATGGTATTCAGTTTCTGGGTTATCTCGTAAAATTGATTCAGCAAATTCTCTTCAAATTTTGCCTCTTCCATTTGCGATGAATACTCACGCGAGATTTTTTGCATTAGGATATCGTTCTGTTCCAATAACTTAATGGAGCCGTATTTTTCTATTATTTTCTGGTTATTTTTCAAAATTTGCAGCGCTTGCTCCCATTCCTGCATATCTAAAAGCACACCCGCGAGTTCATAATTTGCCAAAGAGAGTTCATAGTTGCTGCCTACTTCCACAAAATTTCGGATCGCATTATTCAAATGATCCTTGGCAGCTTCTGGGTTTTTTCTTTCCAGCAAAGCGCGCAGATAATAAGCTCTTCCAATTTCAAAGGGCAAATTCTGTTCGGTTGCAAGCTTTTGGGCTTCCGCGATGTAATAATCCGCACTTTCAATATTTCGCGTTAAAATGAAGTAATATGCCTGTTTCAGATAACCTTCGATAATTTTATCCCGCGCCGCAATGGACTTGAAAAAATCCAAGCTTTCCACCAAATAGCGATATGCCTCTTTAAATTTATGCAGCTTGGTGAAAACGCTACCCAGGTTTCCGTATAAATCGGCTTTAATATAATCATCGGAAACGGAAGGAAGTAATTCCAACCCTTTTATGTAGAGGTCATAAGCCAAATTCAATTCATCCTGTTTTTCATAGACCTCGCCTAAGTTATTGAAGCTGCGTAACAGACCTTCGTTAAAATCGCTTTCTTGAGATAATTTTATTGCCTTTTCATAGTAGGATATGGATTCCACCCAATCGCCTTTTTTAAAATATAAAGCTCCTAAGTTATTCATCGAAGCGATGGTATTTCGGTTAAAAACGAATTCATTGGCTATTTCCAGTGACTTTTTCAGCGCTTCTTCCGCTCTATCATACTCATTATGATCCATCAGGGTTACCCCGATGTTATTGTAAATATTGGTTATATTATAGGGCTCGGCAAGCAACCTTTGGATTTTTAGTGCTTCTTCCAGATAATATAACGATTTTGCCGGATCGCCTTTATCATCCATCAAACCACCTAAATTATTATAGCAAACCGAGATCCCATTCAAGTTGTAATACTGTTTTTCCAACGCCAAACTTTTCAGAAAATAGGCCTCGCTCTTTTCCCAAAAACCCTGAAACATATATAACACACCCAAGTTGTTATAGATGGCTGCCAAACCGCTATGATCTTTTGCCAGAGAATAAAGTGTTTCCGCTGCGTTAAATACCTCTTCCGCTTGCTCCCATTCATTGATGTAATAATGAATTTTACCGCGTATTTTCTTTGCTTCTGCTTGAACGCAGTGTCTTAGTTTTTGATCCGAAATACTATTGAAAGAGTGGCTTACATTATCTAAGGTAGTGAACGCATCATTGAATGTTTCGTTTTCAGTTTGGATATCGGCTTTTAGCAACAGAATCTTAATTTTCCAATATGGATCTATGGTGGCGGGAGAATATTGTTTTATTATTTCCAAAGCAAAAGCGGAAGAATTCACGGCATAAAGATCACTTGCCAGCTTATAAACGATCTGTTCTGCCGGCAGATTATTTTCCGTACAAATATGCAATGCCTGCCGAAAATGATCAATCGCTTGATCTTTCTTATTTAAAGCCGAATATGCCTCTGCGATTTTTTGGGTGCTCGCTAATTTGCCTGCTGGATTTTTTGTATGTAATAACACATATTCTTCCAGCTTCAGCACACTCTCGGCATCATTAATAAGTGAGAAATCCGATATCACTTTATTAAAAAGCGCCGCATTATATTTCTTACTGAGCATTTGGAGCGAAACGATCAGCTGAGGATATTCATTTTTTGCTTGCAGATATTCCATCAAACGAGATAATAAATTGTTGTTTATTACCTCCAAACTGCTCTGCAACCATTCGGAAAATGCTTTTTTCTTCTGAATTGAACAACCTTTTGCGGGATCGGAAATCAAACCTTTTTCAGTTAAAAACGCTAAATCCGCTTTGAAATTTTTGGGTTTGCCCAGCGCTTTCAACAGTTCTTCCGCGGCGAAACCATCCAAAACATACATTCCAGCCAGAATTTCTTTTTGGGACGAAGTAAGGGCTTCCAACATTTCGTAATATATCTGCTTTGCATCAAAGGTCTTTTCCAGATAGGGGCTCAAATTAAACTTTCCCTTCGGTTTCTGGGCTTGCATCTCTCTGATGACTTTTTCTATTATCATGAGGTTTCCGGAAGTTATTTTTTGAAATATCTCACTTTCGCTGCCATTATTAAAATCAGTGTCGGGAAAAGTCATTTGCAATAGCTGTTGGCAATCTTCCACTCCCAAAGCGGGAATATTTTCCAGCTCCGAAAAAGGAAATAACCGCGCCTGCGTAAATACTACAATTTGAATTCCCAAGTCCGGAAGATATTGAACCAAATATTGTAAATAATCACGCGTATAACCGTCCAAAACATCACAATCATCCACTAATAACAACAATGGCTGATATAATTCCATCCCTTGCAAGCGTTCCGTCAAATAATAGAAAAAATCATATTTATTGACTGAACCGATATTATCCCTAAATTCTTTGTAGTAACCATAAAGGTCTTCTTCAGTCACATCAGTGATGATTTGAATAAGCTCCGTGAAATGATTCAACACCAAAGGATGCGGAGAAAATCTAATCCGCCGCTCATAAACATCGGAAACGCTATCCATCAAGGGCTGAACAAAGTGACTTTTACCTGTACCAGATTTGCCGGTTATCTCTATTAAATGACTCTTGGAACTATCTCTCAAAAAGCCCATCACTCTGGATAGAGCTATCTTCTTGGTTATATATGCATCCAGTTTCTGAGTTATATCCTCTGCCATTTTTCCCACCTATTGGCGATTTTGTTTACAGTGCACCTGTAAATGCAGTTGACAACCTGTCAAGCAAAAAATGTGTTTTTTTTTGTTCTGCTTAAGCCATTCCTAAGAACCAATTTTCACCTTTACCATATTGAATTCTATCTACTTGCATCATAATATCTTATCATTTATAAAGTTACGCCTGAAATGTCAAACCGTGACACCTGCTTTACAAAACAGCAGAAATGCCCTCCGTTTTTATCACCAATTGTCAAATCATCTGAAATCAAAACCAGTCAAAATCGATAGCTATTTGTCAAATCATGACTCCAATCTGGCATATTATAACAGGGATTTGTTAGACACAATTCAACAAAAACCATCTCACCCCTTATTCGGGAATTTGCAAAGGGAACATCATGAATTATGGGCTTTTGTATTTTCTAATCGTGCTCTCTATTGTTATTCTACTTAATCAAAACAGACCAGCTATTATTATCTCTGATTTCCAGCTGCTTTCTTTCTACACGGTAAATAAAATCCATCAAGCTATAATTTCGTTTTTGTAGGTTATCCTTGGAGATACTTTGATATATCACCAAGCGAGGCGACAAGCATACAACAGCGATCGTCAAACTCTCAGAGTGAATATTGTTTATATCCAAACTCCTTAGGTCTTGCTGTAGTTTTACGAGAAGCCCTTTCCTTTTTTTAGTTGATGCTGTCAAAGTGCCGTTATTCATACTCTTCAATAAATGGTAGTAAAGATTATTTCCTGACTCTCTTGTAGTTTTGTATAGATCGAAATAGTACGATGGTTCCATATTATGCGCTTTGAATTCGATACATACTTCTCGTACGATCTCACTATTTTCAATGGAATACAAGCATAAGTCTAGATTTCCAGATATTTCTTTACTCCCAGTCTTTCTGTATTTGTACATTGTGGGAGTTTCAATTGAATACACATACTCGGAACCCTTTACTACTTCAATAAAACACTGACGTAACTCCTGTTCGCTAACTCTTTTAACCTTATCTTTTTTGGGTTGTTTCTGAAGGGGGAAAATCATTTTATTGCCATTTTCAGGTTTCGTGTTTTCACACTCGCTACCTAGGTCGAACAACATTTCCGCCGCGACTCTAATATATGTTTCTAACCCATGTCCCTTTTGATGATCGTCGGTGATGTTCATTAGCTTTTACTCTTTCCTTTATACTTAGATGTTTCATAATATGCTTTAAGAACTATGGCATGTTGCTGGTTATATTTAATTGAGTCCCAAATGTTGGTGTAAATTCCAACTCATTATTTCTCAGGTTCTTTAAATGCATCTAATATTACTCCTTACTCCCAATTTATGTTATAAAAAACAAATGATGTCACTATTTTCATTTTGTTAATTTCCGTCAAGTTTTTTCTCATAGGGGAGTTGGTGGTAAAGATAAAAAATATTCCCCCTTATTATCCTTTCCAATCAGCTGTATATATTTGTCAACCAAAATTGGAGGAATGACAGGAAGAGGTTTCTTAGTATTCAATTCTGATTGGAAGATTTGTTCAGGATTTTGATTATTTCTACCTCTATTATTTCTAAAGGAATTGAACTTGACTTGGTAAGCGAAGGTTTTAGCCAAGAGATCAATTTCACTATTTGGTTTTTCGGAAAGAAAGAATTCTTCTTCAATAAGGTTATGAAAGAATTCTACATCACTATTCCAAGTAGGTCTGCGGTAGGGAATAAGAAAATGAGTTGCTTGATATTTTTCTTTAACTATTTTTTCAAATAGAGTTACTTTTCGGTCAGTAGGATTAGTGAATTCTTTTCCATTATCAGTTTGGATAACAATAGATTGGGGATCTATGCCATAGTATTGAAGAAAAGAAAGTAGATAATCGACAAACAGGGCTGTAGCCGTAGAAGATTTTTCATGGGTATAAGCAAGATAAATAGCACCTGTTTTATAGTCCCTGGCAGAGATAAGATATTTAGGGAAATAATGTTCCCATCTCCAGATTTCGTATTCAGGAATATCGGTCAGATATTTTATATCTATTGGGAACCGGCTAAATACTTTCTTTTGTTTTCGTACTTCTTGCATATCTTTATGTTTCTTATATTTTTTTCTTTTAGGTAAAACCAGGCCAGCATCTTTAATTACTCTATGGATAGAGACATACGAGAAGTTGAGTTCCAGTAATTCTTTGATTCTTCTATCATTTCAACTTGGGTGAGCTTTGAGACATTCAATAATCTGCAGTTCTATTTCTTTATCAATCTTGATTAGGCAGTGTGTTTTTTTACGGGAAAGATCATTCAAACCATCCTCCTTATATTGTTGGTATCGCTTTACCCATTTACGCACTGTTTTAACCGTTGTCTGATAATGTCGATCGCAGGGTTAGATTTCATATTTTAGAGCATCTTGAACCATCTGCGTACAATAGGTCTTAACATCTTGACTACCAATAAGTTCTTTGTTTTCCATATAGGTATTCATAACGGTTGCATTCTCTCTACCTGTTTCAATAACTCCCATTTTTCTATTTTTTCTTTTACCTGTTTTTGGTTAGTGCCATTTATTATCTCTGGTAGGGGGGGGTACTTATACCCTTTACTAGCCATATTTAGGGGGAGTTAGCTTTTCTTTCTTATACCAACATCATACCAAAGCTCAAGGGTTCTTCTTGCAATGTCATTGATATCTCGGTTTGAATTTAGTAAAGGACCTATTATACTTTCAGCTTGTTGTTTAGTAACAAGACCGTTTAAATCTTGTAACTGCGATATCTCGCTTGTATCTAAAGGCAAAGATGACTCATAAATAAGCCTATCTATTGCAGATAGAATCGTTGAGTCATTCCATATAAGATCTAATACTTTTTCCCAACCTGAAAGCCGTTGGGTTTTGAATATCTCTTCTCCAATTATTGCGACATTTGTTTTTTCTCCGTATGTTTGAACAACCGCTTTAATGAGATGTGGTACCATTGCAATCTCTTTGTTTTCTATTGCCAGCGTTAACTCCTTTAGTCCGAGTTTCGGTAACACTTTTCCAACCATGTTTCTATCCTCACTAAAGACAAGAAGTTCATAATCCTTGATAAAAGCCCTCAAGATGTCATTATCAATATTGAGGCAATTACTTAGATACATCTCCAAATAGGTAAGTAATCCTACTTCTCGATTAATCATCTGAGTATGGGGATCTCGCAGGTCGTGATAATCAGTCACAATATCGCCAAGATGAAACCCAGCATATAATCTTGGTGTGATAAATGAGAGAACATCATCAACTCTACCATTATGCTCAAGGTGCTTAAGTAACAGACGTAAATCATACGAGAAAAACCTATCTGGTTCTTCAGAAAGGAGCTGTTTGTACTCATCCAGAAACAATTCCGATGCCTCAGATTCTTTCAAATATAAAGTCGCTAATGCGCAAGTATCAATGTCGTGATTCTCGATAACTGATGGAATCAACAAGTGCATGCTTTGGTACTTATACTTGCCCAACAACAACCAAATGAAACTCCTCTTCTTTAATACTAGATTTTTGTCAAAATATGAAAAAATGGTTGTTAGATGACCCTCACTTAGGTCTATGAGGTCAAGAAAACTCTCAATCTTACTGATGGTATCCAGATTTCTGTGCTTTCTGCTTTCTTCACGAATTTGCTTAGTATCAAGAGTATTACTTGAACTGGATGGTATTTGTTCTTCACAGGACATTTGATTGTAGATTTCAATGATATTCAAAACATCAGCGTCATCAAATAAAATGTATCCGAGCTTATAACTCTCGATAAGGATTTCCAAATGCTCTGCAAATTTAAGACTTCTGTTAAGCATATCTTTTAAATACGGTATATCATTTGGGTTGTCATCTCTTAATACGATGAAGAAAGCGATATAGAATGTTCGCAAGGATTTCAGGATTGGAGTAGCATTGATTACTGATTTACAGAACTGCACTATATCATCTGTTGGAATGGTATAATAAATGAACTGCATAGAAAAGCAGAAGCCATTTTTAAACTCGTTAAAGCTCGTAAAATTATCACATATTGCACTTTCGATTCTTTCTTGTGCTAATCGGTAGCGAACATTTATCGGGATATAATTCCATGGGTTCGGAGTTATTGTTATGTCGAGCGGTATTGCATAATTTTGTTCAGTTTCGTTCAGAACTTCTAAGCTTTGTGATTCCTCCCCCATCATCAATAGTGCTCGTTTAATATTACTTTTCTTAAAGGATACCTTCTCTTCACTATTAAAGTCATCGAGTAACATTTTACATGATGAAGGAGATTTCAGAATTCCATATGATGTAGTTGCTTCCCAAATATCAAATAGTCTGTTGCTCTTATACTTTGCTTCAACTGTTGGTAACAGTGTATTAACTGCATCATCACCAATTATCAATGCACATTTGGAGGCTAGGATTAGATCAGTTTGGCATAAATGCTGAATCACATATATAGCCTCTTCAAGAGTAAATCTTGATAATGATAAGATTATAAGCATCTCTATATCTTTACCATCATCGAAAAGTGAAATCAACTGATCGGGTTTAATTTGGAATGATCCAAAATAGTATGCAAGAATCTGATGTTGGAAAGAACAGATACCATCTACTACATCCATGATTTCAAAATTTGTCAGAAACGCCATGAATTCCTCTCTAGACAAATCTGAACTTATTTTTTTGCAAATTTGCTGTACTTCAGTGAGGTCAATTGAAGAATCACCTGATAGCAGCATATGTTTGGCTATAGTTATGAATGTTTCTGCAATGTCATTAGTGGAATAAGAGTTTGAGACATAACTAATTCTATATTTGTTCCTATTAAATCTGGTTGAGATGTAGAATTCGAGGAGAGACAAAGCGCTTTTTGGAAGTGACATATTCGCCCTGTAGAATTCAATAGTTTTTACGAAAATAAACGGTGAATAGAGAATTTCTGTATC
The DNA here is from genome assembly GCA_039680785.1 of Candidatus Cloacimonas sp. Classification (NCBI taxonomy): domain Bacteria; kingdom Pseudomonadati; phylum Candidatus Cloacimonadota; class Cloacimonadia (SeqCode); order Cloacimonadales (SeqCode); family Cloacimonadaceae (SeqCode); genus Cloacimonas (SeqCode); species Cloacimonas sp. (SeqCode). The sequence goes on along the minus strand of JBDKSF010000014.1, from coordinate 19,780 downwards.
TTTATAGGTCTCTATGTACTTAAAGATCATCTCTTTTGATTCTTCATAATTCATCTTTTGAAGTATACAGATTTCATACATCTGTCTAATGGATAACTGCATTATGCCATAGGAACATACAGACTTACCCATTATGAAATCTGAGTTAAGGGTGTTGTTTCTCTGAGTAATAATTAATGATATGGGATAACTGTCTATCAATATTGATAATTCAGCAAAAAAATTCTTCACCTCACTCTGTGGAAGCTCGTCAATTGCGTCAAATATGAGAAGAAAACTGGCTCCGATTTGATAGAATGATCCGTGAGATAGTCCTAATCTGCGGTTAATTAGATCACATACCTTCCCGAAGTACGATTTGCATTCAATCAAAACAGGAATAGGTCGTTTTGTATCATTCCTATGTAGCTCAATGGCTTTGTTGAAAATGTACGCTGTCGAAATAGTTTTACCATAACCTCCTTTTGCAGTGATTACAAATACAGTACCAGTTTGGAGATTATTCAGAAACTCCTGATATGATATTACTGCCGACTCGCTGACATTATTTTGATCGTACATAGGGTTTGAATGCATCAAATCATTATTAATGTCTTTATATAGCTCTAATTCAATAGTTTGCTTAAGAATACCTGAAATCACGTTCGTAGCATGATCAAAGTATTTATCCTCATCATAATCAGGCCTCGGATTTACTTCGCTTGACATTTTATTAACGATGAAGAAGTTAGAGATGATGTTATCGAAGTCCTTATTATCACCTTTTTTTATCATTCTTTCGATATCATCCTGCTTGCATATCACAATGTTATCCAAGGTGTTAATGAATTTCTGAACAACTTCGAACAATTCGTTATCATAAACGCCAATACTTTGAAGTTTCTTGCGAATATCAATGAAGAGCTTTTCCTTCTTTAAATGATCTTTCGTGTAATTAATTAGCTCTTCTTTTCTTTTGACTTCGTTATCAGAACACCACTTACTATTGGCACCTTTAACACTAAAGAGATAATACTCTTTAATGATTAAATTATAATACTTTGAAGCTAATGCGACCTTGCACAGTTCTTTAGAAATGGTTGAGTAGTCGACTATTGCTTGCATCTTTTTCGATTGTATGCAAATATATTGGTTATCAGTTCCAGAAACTCTTCGTCTAAGATCAAAACCATTATCATGCGTATCTGGAAATGATGTATCACTTATAGTATTAGGGAAAAAATAATCAGAACAAGCAATGATAAAACTATTGAAATCATTATCGTTCATACTTTCCAAAGGGAGTGGAATGCCCTGGTAAAAAGGATGTTTATCCATCAGATCTCTTAAATTGGAATTTATAAAATGGAGTAGTGTATCTACCAGCCAGTGATTTGATTTCTAAATGTTTTTGTAAATTCCAACTCATTGTCTTGCATCTTATTAAGGACAATTTAATATACTCTCCTTTTAATCTCTATATATGGTCTTGAAACCTATTATTAATTCTATTAAATTGCCTTTTTTTGTCAATATCTTTTTTTATCCAATCTATTCGCGCGTTACTAAGTTTGAAGTTTCCAATTTTACACAAATTTTTAAGACTTATCTGTCACTACATTTTTAAAATGGTAGCAGTGTCTAATAAAAATCATTTCAGATTTAGACCCTACCCAGAATTTTGCCTATTTTACCGAATTCATCATTAACAGTTTGTATATCGGATAATAGATAATTACCGGCTTTGGAGATAGATATTTCTCCCTTTCTCCAGGTAAGATAGACCAGTAAACGATAAATAGCTGGGAAATCGTCTATAGTTATATTATATTCATATTCTTTAATCGGTTCTTTCAATCTGGCTATTTCATCTTTGCCGTAATTCAATATATTTGCCTTTACCAGATTATAAACAATGCATTCATAAGAAACATTAAAATACTTTGCCAATTCCCATATTTTATCTGCTGTTATTGTTTCCGAAAAGGAATTATTCCCTACCTTATTCATTAGCAAAGCATACGGGACAGTAAATCTGGAAGCAAATTCATTTGCCTCTTTTTCTTTAGGGTCTCTTGAGCCAAGACGAGAAATAATAAATTCATCCGTATCCAGATGCATCAAAATGTGTCCCAGTTCATGAGCTAAAGAAAAAAAGTTTCTTTCAATTGTGTGCCCTTTATTAATAAAAACACAATAAATGTCATCTCTTCTTATCGTGATTGCTGATAAATTTGTATTTCTAAAAGGAAGAGCAAAGACAGCAATTCTCCATTTTAGCCAAAGAGCTTCAACTAAGTTATTATAATGCACAATAAGCGGAACCTCCAGTTGGGCTTTAATTATGCCAATTTCTTGGTCGGAGATAGTTTTCCCCCGATATTCATTAGGACCTTGGTAATGGATGTCAAAATCGTTTAACTTTGCAATCCTAATATAGTTATCTACTATTTCCTCGAATAAGGCAACTTCTTCCTTTTCTTCTTTTGTTATTCTACCTTTACCACGATAAGCAGAATATGAAATATATTCTTTATCGGTAACAAAGTATTCCAGAGGAACCTTGATAATTTCCGATATTTGCATTAGTGTTTTCAAAGGAACTTGTCTTTTCCCCTGTTCATAATAGGTTATAAGAGCAGGTGTTACATCCAATTTCTGGGCAAGTTCTTTACCAGAAATGTTTAGTCGCTTTCTATACAATTTTATTTTTTCTCCGACATTCATTATTACCTCCTTATCTCATTAACTATAAGTTAATATAATCAAGCTTATGATTTTGGCAAGTGATAATTTATTAACATCACTCAAACCACTCTATCTGTTATCCAAAACGCTTATGGAATCATTACATTAACTGTTTCGTTCAACTTAATACATCAAATTGAACATTGTGAACCCGCTCTACTTTCTAAACCTTTTTTTAAGGAAGCAAGATATGAAAGAATTGGATCAAATCTCTTTGTTTAGATATTGATAACCAGGAACTTTCGTTAGCAAGCCGTCTTCCACCGCTGTTTTTACCGAAAGGCAGGGTAACTGTTGTTCCAGAATTTGCTCTTTAGTAATAGTTTTCAGGTTCACTTGTTCGGGATATTTGGCTTGCATTGCCCACAACATTTTCACAAAAAGGGAATACCAAGAGGGCACTCGCACGCTATCATCCTTATCCCTCAAAAGGTTCAGGAAATTTTTAAAATCGTTACGATACGCTTCCGAAGGGTTAATATCTTTAATTTGTTTGGCTATGGCAGCATATTCCAGGTTTTTTTCCTGGATGGGCATTTGAGGAGCTCTCCGCATTAAAGTCCTTTTCAAGCGGGGATGATAATAATATATCGCACCATCCAGTTTGCCTGAAAATCCCTTTATTCCATCTTTTACAGTTACTTTCATTGTAACCTCCCTATATTTTGATGCCAAGATATTTCCTTGCTTGAAACTGTCAATCACTTCTTTATCATCCCTTAATCACTCCTTAATTATTAACGCTTGATTGAGGTATGATAAAGAAGTAATAAACTTCCAGAAATAAGAGATAATATGGTTTTATCATTATTATGCCTTAGAGAAAATTATTTTGGTAATTTAACCTATAGGATAGCAAAAGGTTAGCCAAGATAATGCAAATTCAAAGAATAGGTTAGAAAATTCGTCCTTTATCAAAGAGTTCACCGGAATCGGGGAAAAAAATATTCTTCACCCTCAAAACCTTTATTTACGGCGTTATCCACTCAAAAAACCTTTTTTTCTTGACAAAGATGATAAATCTGCAAAAAAGAAAGATATGGCAATAATAGTAAAGAAATTCGGCGGAACTTCAGTTGCTAACATTGATTTAATCCGCAACATAGCTCATAAACTTTCCGGTGAATATCACAAGGGAGAGGGTCTGGTATTAGTTGTTTCGGCAATGGCTAAAACAACAGACGAACTTTTTGCTCTTGCTTATGGAATTTCCCAACATCCTTCTCGGCGGGAATTGGATATGTTATTGACGGCAGGTGAACGGATAAGTATGAGTTTATTGTCTTTAGCTTTGATGGAAGAAGGAATTCCTTCCATTTCTTTTACCGGTTCTCAAAGTGGTATTATCACAGATGAAAAGCATGGCAATGCTCGGATTCTGAAAGTAAATGCTTTTCGCATCCAGGAAGAACTGGAAAAAGGCAAAGTTGTTATTGTGGCAGGTTTTCAGGGTGTTAGCATTAGCAAAGAAATAACTACTTTGGGCAGAGGTGGTTCTGATACATCTGCAGTTGCCTTAGCGTGCTATTTAAAGGCAAATAAATGTGAAATTTACACAGATGTGGATGGGATTTTTTCCGCTGATCCGAAACTTGTGACACAGCCAAAATTGCTTAAACAAATAAGCCCACAACTGATGCTAACCCTATGTTACAATGGCTCTAAGGTATTACATCCCCGGGCTGTGGAATATGCTCTTAAATATGGTGTGGAAGTGGAGATAAAATCCTCTTTTACATTTGCCCCGGGCTCACTGATAACCGATAACAAAACAGGAAAAAATGAGGAAGAACAAATGGAAGAAAGAAAGGTAATTGCCATTGCTCATAAAGAGAATTTAACGCGCTACACTTTACCGCTCAACAGCCAAGTGTTAAACACCTTAACTAATTGGAATTATGAAATATATAAGAGTTTTATGAACGAGGGCTTAGTGGAGCTTTTCATAGAAAGCAAATACATAACAGAAATTGACTATTTTCTACAAGAACAAAACATTAAGCCAGTCAAAAAAGAAGGCGATTTTGCCTTTGTAAATCTCGTCGGTTTAGGTGTAGGACACGATCCTGCTTTTTGGTCATCCGTAATGGATAACAGCAAGGAATTCAATATATTACGCAGTTTTAACAATGAACAAAGCATAGAACTTCTATTACCGGAAGAAAATTGTTCTGCAGCGGTAAAAACCCTGCACAAAATTTATATCGAGGACAAACAATGAAATATATAGTTACCAGCGCTTTACCCTACGCCAATGGAAAATTGCATATCGGACATTTAGCCGGAGCTTATTTGCCAGCAGATATTTTTGTTCGCTTTTTGCGTTTGGAAGGTGAGGATGTCATTTATATCTGTGGAACGGATGAACATGGCACTCCGATTTCCATAACTGCTGATAAAGAAGGAATTACGCCACAGGATGTGGTAACTCGTTATCATCAAAGTATTAAAGAGGCATTTGACGGAACTGGAATTGAATTTGACAATTTTAGCGGCACTGCCCGTCCACCTCACTATAAACTTGCCGCGGACTTCTTTTTACAACTACACAAAAATGGCTATATCAAGCCCAAAAACACGCTGCAATTCTATTGTGAAAATGATAAACGCTTTCTACCGGATAGATATGTGGAAGGAATTTGTCCTCGTTGCGGTGCCAGTAATGCCAGAGGTGATCAATGTGATAAATGTGGCCAAATTTATGAAACAACTACTTTGCAGGAACCCAAATGCAAGATTTGTGGCTCCACGCCAGTGATTAAAGAGACCCAACACTGGTTTATACAATTGGATAAATTTCGGGAGCAGCTGAGGTTATGGCTTGCCACAAAAGATTACTGGAAAGAAAATGTGCGAAACTTTATTCTGGGTTTGCTGGAGCAGGGTTTAATTGAACGCTCCATTACGCGAGATTTAATGTGGGGAGTTCCCGTTCCTCTTCCCGAAGCAAAAGGCAAGGTCTTGTATGTTTGGTTCGATGCTCCGATCGGTTATATTTCATCCACAATAGAATGGGCGGAAAAAATCGGTCAGCCGGATAAATGGAAGGAATATTGGCTGAACCCAGAAACACGGCTAATTCATTTTATTGGAAAGGATAACATTATTTTCCATTCTCTAATATGGCCTGCAATGCTGATGGGACAAGATACGAAATATTGCCTTCCTTATGACATTCCTGCCAACGAATTTATGAATCTGGAAGGCGAAAAAATATCTACCAGTAGAAATTGGGCTATTTGGGTGGACGAATTTCTGCAGGACTTTGAGGGTGAATTTTTGCGCTATTATCTGGCAGTGAACGCTCCCGAAAGACAGGATTCCGATTTTAATTTTAAGGACTTTCAAAATAAGATAAATACAGATCTGAATAATACGCTGGGCAATCTGGCTAATAGAGTTTTTGCCTTTGCCAATAAGAACTTTGCAGGAAAAATAACTGCTTGTGCGTTAAGTGAATCGGCTAAAGTGGTAATTGACGAAGCAGATGCCATTTTAAAAGAAATTGAAGAAAGTTATCAGGACTATCAAGTGAAGAAAAACACGCGCCTGATAATGGATATAGCCCGCCTTGGCAACCGCTATTTTGACGAAAATAAACCCTGGGCAATGCTGAAAGAAGATAAACAATCAGTTATGGAAACACTCTATATTTGCGCCAATTTGCTGGCAAAAATATCCGTGGCTTTTTCTCCGATTCTGCCCAAATCTATGCAAAAACTTAGACAAATGATGGGTTTGAACGCTAAATTCGGTTTTGCAGATGCCTATAATTTGCTGGCAGATATTAAGTTAAATGAGGTTCAGCCCCTTTTTAGAAAAATTGAAGATTCAGAAATTGAGGCGCAAATGACCAAATTACATTCCCAAAATAAGTCCGCTACCACTGACAATGAGAAATCGGCAACTCCAAATTGCCTGCCAAATACCAATTCTGTAGAAAAAAAGGCAGAAGTGGCTAAAAGTGAAATTGCTCCTCTTAAAGAATTAATCAGCTATGATGACTTTGCCAAACTGGACTTGCGTTTAGCGAAAGTTTTAGCGGCGGAAAAAGTTCCCGCCACCGATAAACTCTTAAAATTGCAAGTGGATTTAGGGACGGAACAAAGGGAACTAATTGCCGGAATCGCAGTTGATTATGCGCCGGAAGATATCATCGGAAAAACAGTGCTGATGTTGGCAAATCTACAACCCCGGAAAATAAAGGGTGTAAACTCCCAAGGTATGATTTTGGCTGCCAATGCCAACGGCAAATTATTAGTTCTTTTACCTGACGGAGAAGGAATTCCCGGTTCGGTTGTGCAATAAAATAAAAAAATTATGAGAACTCTCTCTCTGCTCTTATTACTTTTGCTTTGCGGTTCTTTGCTTGCAGGAGCTCAAGTTTTGGACGGAGAATTATATCTGGAAATCAATCTGGTTATTTCTCCTTCATTAAATATCAGTTTTCCGAAAGTTACTACACCCATAATTGTTTCTGAAAATGAAGGGCTCATATCTCGCAGTTTTAATTCCGATATCTATATTTCCATAGTAAATCCTACCAAAACGGTTCGTTACGCTATTCTAAATTATTTAGATACTACTTTTTCACCAGAAGAAGAAAAAAATGCCGTTGTAAAGGACATTTTTGTTTGGGAAGAGGGAAGATTAATAAAGAAAAAAGAATTGCAACATTTTCTGCCGGAAAACTTTAATACGGAAGAAGAAGCACAACAATATGCTCTTCTACATAATATCCCCACTCAATATATCAGAGAAATGCCGCTGCTTAATTCCACGGTGCAAATTCAGGATGCAAAGGGTAACATTTATTATATGGAAACGCCCTTAAAAATACATTCGGAAAATGATCTATGCTTTAATGAAGATGGTTTTGGCTATAGTGGGGATTTTATTTTGAAAACCGTGAAAAGGCAGATTGTTTTAAATCAGTTTCTCCCTTTGGAACAATATCTTGCGGGAGTTGTTCCCAATGAAATTGGTGACAATGCACCCTTCGAAGCGCTTAAAGCACAAACGGTTGCTGCCAGAACTCATGCACTTAGTTTACTGTTAAATAACAAACATAAAACGGATGGGTATGATCTGTGCAATTCAACTCACTGCCAAGTTTATAAAGGTAAATATTTGCAGAATGAACAAATTTGGAAGGCAATATCTGAGTGTGCTTACGAGGTCTTGTGTTTAAACGGAAATCTTGCCGAAGCTACTTATCACAGTTGCTGTGGAGGAAAAACAGATGCCTCCAGTATTATTTGGAAAGGAAAACCGGTTGAGCATTTGAATGGCATAATATGTATTGATAATGCTGAAAATTATGATCTTACTAAAGAATCCGAAGCCCGCGAATGGATAAACGAAAAGCTCCCCACGGAAAATATGACTACTTGGGAAAAGGGGGCACTCTCTTGGCATAAATCAATATCTCTTAAACAATTAGCCGATAATGCAGGACTAAATGACATTGATAAAATTGAGATTATCAAAAGGGGAAATTCGGGACGAATAACAGAGCTAAAACTTATTGGCAGCGAGACGGTTACCCTAAATAATGAATATCAAATCCGTCAAATTTTCGGAAATTTGTTATCTTCTTTCTTTTATATTGAGGGTTCTTATGCCACCGAAGATGGAATCGTAACTATTTATCCTCATAAAGAACTGAACTTAAAAGGCAGAGGAGCAGGACATGGAGTTGGAATGTGTCAAGTGGGAGCTTTAAGAAAAGCCAGGGAAGGTTTTAATTACGAAGAAATTTTGCAGTTCTACTACCCCGGAACAACCCTAAATAAGGACTGGCTAAATGAATAAGGATTTTATTTTGCGTGGCACTGCTCACAACGATAGTTTTAGGTTTTTTGCCGTGCAAAGCCCTAATTGTGTTCAAACGGCGCGTGATTTAAATGATCTTTCTCCTTTATCCACATTACTTTTAGGCAGAATGATTTCTGCCTCGGCAATGCTCTCATGGGATTTAAAAGAAGAGGATAGCGAAGTTACTCTTCGGATTGATTCCCTGGGAGATATGGAAGGAGCAATCGTTATTTGCACGCAAAATGGTTATTTAAGAGGGTATGTAAAAAATCCGCACCTCTTTTATGACCACAAAGAAGATAATTTTCTGGTCGGCAAAGCACTCGGAAAAGGGACTTTAACCATTAGCAGAGACACAAAAGGAGCCAGATCATATTTAAGCACTACGGAGCTAATTACCGGAGAAATTGCCGAAGACCTTGCCTACTATTATCAACAATCAGAACAGATACCCACTGCTGTAAATTTAGGTGTGTTAATTGATAAAGAGGCAAAAGTGCGTGCTTCCGGGGGCTTTATCATTCAGCAGATGCCTTTTGCCGATGTAAAAATAGCGGATAAAATTAAAGAAAATTTGGATAGAACTCCCAATATCAGTGATTTAATGGATATGGGTCTCACTCTGAATGATATTCTTGATCGTTTTGTATTTAAAGGGTTAAAGTGGCAAATAAACGAAGAAAAAGAAATTGCCTACCATTGCAATTGCAGCTATGAACTTTTCAGCAAGGCCTTGTTACTTTTGGGAAAAGAGGAACTGCAGACCTTGCAGGAAGGCATCCAGCCCGTATGTCTTTATTGTAATAAGAACTATAATTTCAGCGCTGAAGACATTCAACAATTAATTGCCCAATTAGAGGGGAAAAAATGAAATATATATCTCTATTCATACTCTTGACCGTTTCGCTAAGTTGTTTTGCCATAACTAATGAAGAGATTCGTTTTTTATGTGATAAGGAACAGTTTCAGGTTCTTGCCAAAAGCTATGAAACCATTCAGTCCAAAATTGCCAAAGGTAATGAAGAAGACCTCAAGACGGTGCTCTATTATGCCCATAGAGCATATTTACAAGATATTGCCAAACAATGTCATAAACGCTTGGCAAGAGATTATAAATCTCTGGAAGATGCTTTACAGTGGCTTTTTTTATGTGAAAGCAGCGAAGTGGATTCATTACAGTTTTATACTGACCTGAATTCTATCACCCAGGCATTAACTGACTCTCTGGATCATTATGTTTGGCTGTATTATACCAAAAGATGCACTGAAGCTGAACTATATGACAAAATTGCCACCACTGAAAAGTATAACACGATAATTGAAGCAATGGCAAAGGATTTGATTGATGAAATCAGTATTGAACGCAGTGATTCTCTCGCCCTTCAAAAACTGCAAGAATTTGAAACCAAATATCCTCATTCTCAATATCGTTCGATTGCTTTATACTATAAACTATACAATCTTGCCAACCGCAAAAATTGGACAGGACTGATTGAAGCTTTACCCCCCCTTGCCAATTTAGATCCTACCTCGGCTTACATTACTTCGCTATTTTTGCTTTCTCCCACTTTTAGAAAGGACTTTACGGGGCAGGAAGACCTTTTACAGCTTTCCGCAAAATATCTGGCAAACGCATATTCGGATAGTGAACAAACACTTTTATACGATATTTATTCAGCTGATGACTGGAAAGCAAGGGTTTTGGAGCAAGAGGTGAAACTGCAATATTACCAATTGATTAAGCCCTTTGGTCTTTTTGGCGATGAAACCGAAACTCCGATTTTAAGCAAAAACAGCCAAAAACAATATGATGACCTCCTTAAATTAAGCGCCCAAGTTCATTTTACACATAACGATCGGGGTGAGCAAGCAGAACAAAATTTCTGGATGGCAAAAGTTCTGCTTCTTTCCGGCAAAAAAAATGATAAACAAAAAGCAGCGGAACATTTTACCCAATGTTTGATTTTGGGCTCCCCCCGAAACCGTTATGATAAAGAGTCAATGGCTTTTATGAATAGATTGCGAACTGAACTTAAGATTAAAGAAGAGCCCTTAAAATGGATGCAAAATATCGCCGGATACAAAGGAATTTGCTTCGAAGATATCAGCGATAATGCCAATTTAGCTGGAAAAGGTTACTCGCGAGTTGCTTTAGCTGACTATAATTCGGACGGTTTAATTGATCTTCTCTTTAATGGTAAATACCTATATAAAAACGCAGGCAAATTGCAGTTTACAGAAGTTACGGATAGTGCTGGCTGTAAGGATTTGAACGGCAGCGGAGGCATTTTTGCTGATTTTAACAAAGACGGCTTATTGGATTTTGTTTCCTATAGCCATTCTTCCGATGGTCAAGGTGACCAATTAATGAAAAATATGGATAACACTCGCTTTGTTAATGTCAATGATCGCGCCGGAGACATTGATGATACCTATCCTACCGAAGCCGTCGCCTGGATTGATAATAACCAAACAGGTTACCCTTCGCTTTATGCAGCCAATTATGAAATTTGGCAAAAAAGAAGCGGTTATCCTGATATTTTTTGGGATAACAAGAATGGCTACTTTAATGATAAAAGCTATGAGTACGGCTTTCGGGAACCCTATTACACTGATAAACCGGGTTTATCCGGAAGAGGAGTAGCCCCCGCTGATTTTGACAATGATGGCAAGCAGGAAATTTATGTGACCAACTATCGTTTAAATAGAAACTTCTGTTGGAAACAGCAAGATACTCTCTTTGTAGATGTAGCGGCACTTTATGGCTTGGCTGGAACTTACAAAAACGGTTATTATGGACATAGCATCGGAGCCGATTGGGGCGATTATGACAATGATGGCGACTTGGATTTGTTTGTGGCTAATTTAGCTCACCCCAGATATATCGATATTTCGGATATCAGTATGCTGCTTAGAAATGACGGATTAACCTATAGAGTAGTGGAAAATGACACTATTTACTACTGGCTGTTTACCGATGTAACCAAACAAGCAGGAATAACTTACGATGAATTGCACAGTGATCCTCTCTTTTTTGACGCTGATAATGATGGTTATTTGGATTTATTTATCACTTCGGTTTACGACAACGAGCGTAGCTATTTATATCATAATAAAGGTGATGGAACTTTTGAAGATGTTACTTGGCTGGCTGGAGCCAGAGTTTATAATGGTTGGGGAAATGCCACTGGAGATTTAGATCGCGACGGTTTGCCCGATCTTGTTGCCGGTAGCGGAACTGGAGCTAAAATATTACATAATAAGACGCTTACTAAAAATAAAGCTCTTTATGTTAAGCCCGTTTGGAAAAATGAAAATATTGAATTGGAAAGCCAAGTGAAAAATTTTGCCATAGTTCCCAATAGTCCTGCTTTTGGAACGAGAGTGGAAATAACGCTTAAAAGACCTTTCCATAAGCAAAAGAAACTTATCCGCGAACTTTGCAGTGCCAAAGGAACCGGCTCTCAAAATGCCCCGGAACTGCATTTTGGGATAAATAGAGCCAAAGTAATCGCCATCAAAAAAGTATAACCTATGCCAAATATTCTTACTAACATCATCAATCCCATCTCCCGCGAAGAAATACTGTTTCTGCCGGAACAAGTTATCAGCATTACCGACAGCATTATTTCCGCCATCACTCCTAAACAGAACTTTACAGGAAAAATAGATGAAAACAGGCAAAATGAATATGCTTTGCCTGGATTTATCGATTTACATACGCATTTAAGTCAATATCGCATCAGGGGACTTTTTGAACCGGCACTTCTTCCTTGGCTGCATAAATATGTTTTCCCTGAAGAAGCTCGCTCCCAAGATAATTTCTACGCTGAAAAATTAAGCAGAGAGTTCTTTTCTGCCTTATTACGCGGAGGGACAACCACCGCCATTATTTATACTGCACCTTTTTCTAATGCCTGCAATATCGCTTTTGAAATTGCAGAACTAATTGGCATACGCGCATTTATCGGTATGACTTTGATGGATATGAATTGCCCCGATTCCCTTAAACAGGATGGCTTTAAAGCACTGGAAGAAAGTATTCTCCTCTACGAAAAATGGCACCTTAAAAACCCCAAACTGGAATATATTTTTACACCTCGTTTTGCCCCCACTTGCTCAATAGAGTTGATGAGCGGGGTAGGAAGATTTGCTAAAGAACATAATGCCTGGATTCAAACCCATCTTTCGGAAAATAAAGATGAACTGAAGTTAGTGAAAGATATCTTTGGTTTATCCAGTTATGCGGAAGTTTATGAACAATCGGGTTTACTGACCGAACAGTCCCTTTTAGCGCATTGCATTCATTTACAGGATAATGAATTGCAAATCTTATCCGCCAATAAATGCAAAATTGCTCACTGCCCTGATTCCAATTTTTTCCTGAAAAGCGGAGAATTTCCCTTAGCTAAAATTGAAGAAGCGGAAATAGAATATGGGTTGGGCAGCGATGTAGGAGCTGGAACCACATTAAATATGCTTTTTCACGCTAAAATGATGAATTACCGTCAAAGCCATTATCCGGTTTTTCCTGCTAAAGCCCTCTACCATATAACATTAGGAAACGCAAAATTACTGGGTATGGATAGCCAGATTGGGTCTTTGGAAACAGGTAAAGAGGCAGATATCGTCTTTTTAAGGCCTAAGGAAAATGATTTTCCCATAGCTGATGTCCCTTCTCACATTGTTTTTTGCCCCGATGCTTGGCAGGTGTCAAAAACAATGGTGGCAGGTAAAGAGCTGTGGAATTGCGATTTTCCTGAAGATATGAAGTAAGTATGAATCTGGAGAAAGCCGTAAAAGAATAAGGTGAAACAGGAAGATAATCTCAGGCGCAGAAACAAATATTTTCTTGTCGAACACTAAAATCAGGAGACACTAAATACCTTTGGTAGTGCTACATTCTTCTAATTTGATAATCACTTACCTAATATAATCCCCCTATTTTTGTTTTTTCCCTTACTTGCTGGAAGGTATTTATTTAGCGTTTAACATCCCTTAATCAAGCGTTAACAATTAACGCTTGATTAAGGGTTGATTAACACTTGATTGACGCTTGGAAGTGAGTGAGAAAAGTGGAACTTGCTTCCGCTATGCAGTTTGGACTATAGGAATAAATACTTATGTTTTTTTTCTCTAAGCCGATGCTTGTTTTGACTTACAATTTTGCCATTGCCATCTCTGTAACCACCTCTCGCAAATTATAAACACTGACAGATGAGCTATAATTGGTTTCCCAACTTCAAAATTGTGAGTTAAAACAAGAAAAGAGATCGCTGGCAATTGAGCTAATTCAACTTTTTTTTAACTCTAAACCGAGCTTCAGCTTTAAAAGTATCAGACAACGAATAAAATTTCTTGTTACCTCTTAATCTCGTTGCAATCACAACAAGAATCGGTTTAGAGTCAAAGACACACGATGCTTGTTTTGACTTACAATTTTGCCACTACCATCTCTGTAACCACCTCTCGCAAATTGTAAACACTGACAACCGAGCTATAACTTGTCTCCCAACCTCAAAATTGTGAGTTAAAACAAGAAAAGAGATCGCTGGCGGATGAGCTACTGCAAGATTTTTTTAACTCTAAACCGAGCTTCAGCTTTGGCAGTTGAAGGCAATAAACAATATATTTTGTTACCTCTGCATATAGTTGCAATAACAGGAAGAATCGGTTTAGAGTCAAAAACTACACGCTTTGAAAGTATCAGACAACGAATAAAATTTCTTGTTACCTCTTAATCTCGTTGCACACTCAAGAAGAATCGGTTTAGCTTCAAAAACCAAACAAAACACGAGTCCAACGGAAAAACGAGTTGAATATCAGTAACTTGTAATACCCCAATTTATTTTAATGGGAGTTCTGAACCTACTTTCTCATTGACAAAATACCAACTATCAAATCATTATACCTAATCGTTTGATAATCACATAAAATATGCTTATAATATAATATGGAGAATATATGAGAGTTCTGGTAACAGGTGGGTCCGGTTTTATCGGCTCACATTTGGCAGAAAAGCTATTGGATGAGGGCAACGAGGTTTTTGTTATTGACAACCTATCTACAGGTCGTCTGGAAAATATTGAGTCCTTTAAGGATAAACCAAAATTTCATTTAACGATAGGCAGTGTATTGAATCGCGAGCTATTGGAGAAACTAATAAGTAATGTAGATCAGGTCTATCACTTAGCGGCAGCGGTGGGAGTGAAATACATAATTGAAAATCCGCTACTATCACTGAAAACCAATATAATGGGAACGGATAATGTATTAGAACTTTGTAACAAATATAAAGCCAAAGCGTTGATCGCTTCTACCAGTGAAATTTATGGTAAAAGTGAGCAAGTTCCCTTTGCGGAAACAGATGATCGTTTATTGGGCTCCACTCATATAAGCAGGTGGGGTTACGGTTGTAGTAAGGCAATAGATGAATTTTTAGCTCTGGCATTCTATCGCGAAAAAAAATTACCCGTAGTTATTGTCCGTTGTTTTAATACGGTAGGTCCGCGCCAAACTGGACAATATGGAATGGTGTTACCCAAATTTATAAAAGCTGCGCTGTTAAATCAGCCCCTCGTGATTTACGGAACAGGAGAACAAACTCGTTGTTTTGCAGATGTATCTGATGTGATAGATGCATTTACCAAACTGATGAATACAACTGAATGCGCCGGAGAGATTTTTAATGTGGGAACAACCGAATCCATCTCTATAACTGATCTGGCTAAGAAAGTTAAGGATATGTGCCATAGTAAATCCCGGATTGAATATATGAGTTATGCGGATGCTTTTGAAGAGGGTTTTGAAGATATGATGCATAGGGAACCTGATTTATCTAAAATTAAAGATTTTATCGGTTGGGAACCTAAACTGAAATTGGATGACATCATCACCCGAATGATAGAATATTATGAAAATTAAACTTCTGCTGATCCTGTCCCTTACTTTTTGCCTATTGTTTGCTATTGAACCTGCTCCAGAGCAGCAACAAATATATATTTCCGTCAGTTTGACCGGTTATGTAGAAAATCCTGGCGTATATCAACTAACTCCTCTGAATCGACTTTCTGATCTTCTTGCTCTTAATAGAAATGCTGTAATAGAAGCTATGAAGATAGAACAGCCAGTTCTTGAAGAAACCCCCAAGCCGGCTGAACAATTAAGCCCTCCCAATCCTGAAAAAGAAAAAAGCAAGGACTATGCTCAAAATCAGGGTTTACGCAGTATCAAAATAACCCGTAACGGTAAAACGGAGACCTATGATCTGCTAAAATTTTATCGTCTGGGTGATCTTAGTAATAATCCATTTCTAAAAGATGGCGATTTGGTCTTTGTTCCTGCCATCCAAAATTTTATTTCCATTGAGGGGGGAATTAACCTGCCCGGTGAACTGGAATTTGTGGAGGGCGATAAACTTGGCACCATAGTAGAACTATCTTTGGGCTTTACTTTTGATGCCGATATTGCCAAAATTCAGCTCTACCGCTATAAAGAAAACCGCATTGATTATGATGTCTTAAACTATGATTTAAAAAATAACCCTTCCTTGCTAAACTTTCCGCTCAAAGCTGACGATCGCCTTATCATATCCTGTGATTCAGAAATAAGAACCCGACAAAGAATTAAGATATTCGGTCAGGTAAAAAATCCCGGTGAATATGTTATTGATGCCAATACAACTCTCTATGAAGTTTTGCAACAGGCAGGTGGATTGACCAAGCGCGGCGATGTTAAAACAATGGTCTATTATAACGAAAATGTAAATGCCGATCCTGATCCATATTTCGAAATGTTACTAAATAGAAGTATGGGAGATATGACCCCCCTCGAATATTCCTATCTAAGAACTAATTTATTACAACTGAAAGGAAAATATAGTATAGACCCAGTAAAAATGATGAACAGTGAAGGCAAAGAAGCAAATCCTGTTTTATACAATGGAGATATTATTTACATTCCCGAAAAAATTGATATGGTCTGGGTTAGCGGTCAAGTTAAAAATCCTGGAATGATTCCTTGGATGGAAGGTAAGGACTGGAAGTATTATATTCAGGCAGCAGGTGGATACACTAATAACAGAAGTTCTGGTAAAGATAGAATTATTCGCGGCACAAGTGGAAATTGGGTTAAGCCGAATAAAGAATTATACATCAAACCGGGAGATACTGTTTTTGTGCCTGCTCAATCAGATCGTTCCACTTGGACTGATGTAAAAGATATCGTTACGCTCACTTCTTCCGTCGTTACCATTATACTTGGTATTAGAGCCCTTACTACAAATTAAAGGAGATAAAAAGAAATGAATGTGCCAATGCTGGATCTGAAAGCTCAATATGCACCTATAATAGGAGAAATAAAAGAAGCACTGGATAATGTGATTACTGAACATCAGTATATTATGGGACCTCAAGTAAAATTATTTGAAGACAAAATGGCTAAATACTTAGGAATTAAAAATGCAATCGGTTGTGCTTCCGGAACGGATGCTCTGGTTTTAGCGATAAAAGCGTTGGAAATTGGACAGGGTGATGAAGTTATCACCACTCCTTTCAGTTTTTTTGCCACTGCTTCATCCATTTGGCGTAATAATGCCAGACCTGTTTTTGTAGATATAGACCCTTTAACTTTCAATCTTGATCCTGATAAAATTGAGGCAGCGATAACGGAAAATACTAAAGCAATTTTACCTGTTCATCTATTTGGACAGTGTGCCGATATGGATTCCATAATGGCAATTGCTGCTAAATATAATTTAAAAGTGATTGAAGATAATGCCCAGGGTATTGGTTCCTCTTGGAATGGAAAAATGAGCTGCTCTTTTGGCGATATTGGAACTTTATCCTTTTTCCCTTCCAAGAATTTAGGCGCAATGGGCGATGCAGGAATGTGTTTAACCAATAATGATGATTTGGCTGCCAAATTGCGTCAATTAAGAGTGCATGGCGAAAATCCCAAATACTTTCATAAATGGGTTGGTTTGAACAGCCGTTTAGACACTTTACAGGCAGCTATCTTAAGTGTAAAGCTAAACTATCTGGAAGTATGGAGTGAAGGCAGACGCACCAATGCAGATTACTATAATGCTCACCTAAAAAACATTCCCGGCATCAGAATACCTTCCATTGACTCAAGAGCAGTTAGCATCTACAATCAATATACTCTTGTTTGTGAACAGAGAGATGAACTGATGGCATATCTGCAAGGAAAAGGCATTGGTTGTGCCGTTTATTATCCTCTACCTTTACATTTACAGGAATGTTTTAGCTCTTTGGGTTATCAGAAAGGAGATTTGCCCGTCGCGGAAGAATTAGCCCAAAAAGTTCTTTCCATCCCGATTTACCCTGAGCTCACAAATGAGCAAAAACAATATGTCTGTGAGACCATAACCAGCTTTTATTGCGGTTGAAGGATGTAAAAAATGCACTATATTGTTTGTATTAAACAAGTTCCAGGAACAACTGAGATCCGAATTGACCCCAAAACCAATACTTTGATCAGGGAAGGGGTAGAGAGTATCTTAAATCCTTTTGACGCTTATGCAATTGAAGAAGCAGTGCGTTTGAAAGAAAAAAATGGCGGAACTGTCACTGCTATAAGTATGGGACCAAATCAATGTGAAGTAACTTTGCGAGAAGCGGTTTCCTTGGGCGTGGATAATATTATCTTGCTGTCAGACAGGCGTTTTGCCGGAGCCGATACTTATGCCACAAGTTTAACTTTAGCCGCAGCGATCAAGAAAATTGGAGATTATACTCTTATTCTAACAGGCCAACAGGCAATTGACGGAGATACGGGACAGGTTGGACCAGGCATTGCTTCCCATTTAAATATCCCGCAGACCTGTTTTGTGCGTAAAATTGAATCTTTTGGGGAAAACTCGATGGTAGTGGAACGCTTGCTGGAAGATGGCTTTGACCGTGTGGAAATGCAACTTCCGGCAGTTATTTCCGTAGTGAAAGAAATCAATGTTCCTCGCTTACCTTCCTTACGGGGCAAGAAGAATGCTAAAACAGTTCCACTAACTGTTTGGAATTGTGATGATTTGGGACTGGATGATAAACAAACCGGTTTAAATGGTTCTCCTACCCAAGTGTTAAATATATTTTCCCCTCAGCACTTAAAACAAGTGGAAAAGTTTGAAGGCAGTGGTGACGAGGCAGTGGAATTAATCGCTCAACGCCTTTCTGAACTTACACACAGATGATTACTTTCCCCCAAATAAATCCCGATATCGTTAGCTTTAGCATAGGCAGTTTAAATCTGCATATTCGTTGGTATGGCTTATTCTATGTTTTAAGCTTCATTTTAACCTTCGTCTTATACAAACCGTTTCTGAAATTGCGCAATATCAAGCTCTCCAAAGAACACTATGAATCCATCATTTTTTATCTGATGTTAGGTGTTATATTAGGTGGTCGTATTGGTTATATTCTTTTTTATAACTTGCCCTATTATATCGCTCATCCGATGATGGTTTTTGCTGTTTGGGAAGGAGGAATGAGCTTTCACGGAGGTGCCTTGGGAGTAATAATTGCCGGGTGGATATATTGTCATCGGCATAAGCTGAATTTTTATGCCATGGCTGATGCGGCAATTCCAATAGTAGCTATCGGTTTGGGACTGGGACGCCTCGGAAATTTTATCAATGGCGAATTATGGGGTAAACCGACAGCTTTACCTTGGGGAATGATTTTCCCTGGCTCAGATGGAGTTCCCCGCCATCCTTCTCAGCTTTATGAACTCTTTCTGGAAGGGATAGTAATGTTTGTAATCACATTTTATCTGTTAAAAAAGTTGAAAAAGGATGGACTTGTATTCTGGAGTTTTATTGGTTTATATGGTATTTTCAGGTTTCTGATAGAATTTGTGCGAGAGCCGGATGAGATTGATTTTTACACACAGTTCGGTTTTATTTTCGGTTTTATGAGCATTGGACAATTCTTAAGCTTAATAATGATAATCCTATCTGTTTTGGGATTTTACAAAATCACAACCCGTCATAAAGAAAACCCAAAGCCGGATAAGTAGTGTTTCTTCTAATGCCATAACCACGAGGTTAGCAATGAAAAAAATAGTTCTTGCCCTATTTACGATTGTAGCTATACTTGTTACTGCCTGCGCAGGACCCAAACGAATAAGTGAAGAAGATAAATTACGCCAGGAATTGCAAAAGTGGGAATATTTTAAGAGCCAGGGAGTAATTGAACTTTCCTATAAAGGGTTTACTATCAGG